>JAJYAF010000056.1 GCA_021779655.1 Pseudomonadota bacterium | reverse complement strand
ATGCACGTAGCCAAGCTCGGCCGAGGCGCTGACGATCGTGATCATCCCCAGCAGATATTGCAGCGCGACCAGCCCGGCCAAAACGAGAAACGCATCCCGTGCCGCCGGCGGCAACGCGGCGCGCAGGCCGGCAACGGCGGTGAGCAGCGTGGCGCAGGCGGTGAGCGTGGCGAGAAGCCGGTGACAGAACTGCACGGTCGCCGGATTGGCGAGGAAATTCAGCGCGACGGGATGCAGGCGCAGGAAGCCCTGGGGTATCCACCGCCCGTCCATCATCGGGAAGGTGTTGAAAACGGTGACGGCATTATTGGCGGCCACCAGCGCGCCAAGGCCCATGGTCGCCCAAAGCAGCAGCAGACAGGCATCGAGCGCGGGTTTTAGAAACGCCCCGCCCGCGATTGGCGCTGGTTGCGGCGTGCGCACGGAAAGCGCGGTCCAGAGCAGCGCCGCGAAGATCAGCATGGCCGTGGCGAAATGCGGCGCCGCCCATGAAGGCGGCGGACTCAGCACGCCGGGGCGCAGGCCGGTTTGCACCATGTACCAGCCGAAGGCGGCCTGCGCGGCGCCGGCCAGGAAAATGGCGGCGAGCCAGAGCGCGAGGCGCCCGGAGATGCGCCGTTCGCGCCAGAACAGCACAAGCGGGACAAGGAAAACCAGCGCCATGAGCCGGCCCCAGACGCGGTCGAGGAACATCGGCCAGAAAAGCGATTTGAACCCGGCCAGCGTCATCGGCGGGTGCATGGCCTTGAACTGCGCGGTTTGCCGGTAGCGGGCGAACAGATCGTTCCAGTCGGCGGCGTCGCGGGGCGGGATGAAGCCCATGACGGGGCGCCAGACCTGGATGGAAAACCCGGCGCCGATGGTCCGCGCGTGTCCGCCGCCCGCCACCATGCCGAAAACCATGAAGGCCAGGATCAGCAGCCACAGGCCGACCAGCCGATCGCCCCCTTTCTCCGCGCCCAATTTCACCGCGTGCCACCTTGCCGCGCCGCGCCGCGAAGCTGGTGCAGCAGCACGAGAAGGGCGGTCAGCAGCAGAACGGCATTCATCTGATGCGCCACCCTCACGTCCAGCAGGCGGGAGACCAGCGCGGTCACGCCCAGGATGAATTGCAGCAGCACGAACCCGGCGGCGATCAGCGCGGTATCCTTGACCGGCCTCGGCGCGGTTCCGCGCAAGGCGAGTGTGGCGGTGATCAGCAGGAAAAGCGTGGTGAGCGCCGCGAGCGCCTGGTGATTGAAGAGGATCGCCGGCTTGTTCATGAAGAAATTCAGCCACCAGGGCGAGAGCGCGAAATAGTCCCCCGGCGGCATGCCCATGCCGGCCCTGGTGGCGGGATTGAAAACCCCGATCGCATGGGTGCCGGAGACGAAACTGCCCGTGAACAAGGTGAATGCCAGCAGGAAAATCGTGGCGATAACGCAGGCCCGCAACGGCCGCTGCCCGGATGACTGGCGGATGGCTGGATAGCGCACGCCGAGCGCCGTCCACAGGGTTGCCGCGTAGAGAAGCAGGGCGAAGCCGAAATGCAGCGCGAGGCGCCAGGGCTCGACCGCCGTGCTCCCCGGTTTGAAGCCGGACGCAACCATGAACCAGCCGACCGCGCCTTGCAGGCCGCCCAGGAGGAACAGCAGGGCAAGCCAGGGCAGCAGCCGCGCCTCGATCCGGCGGGTGAGGGCAAACCAGACCAGCGGCACGAAAAACACCAGCCCGATGAGACGGCCCCAGAGACGGTGAATGTATTCCGGCCAGAACAACGCCTTGAAGCCTTGCAGGCTCATGCCGGGATGCAGGATTTTGTATTGCGGAATCCCCTGGTACAGGGCGAAGAAACGGTTCCATTGCGCCTGGCTCAGCGGCGGCAAGGCGCCGATGATCGGGTCCCAGTCCATGATGGAAAGGCCGGAACCGGTATCGCGCGTGTAGCCGCCTATTCCGACCATCACCCAGATCATGAAACACACGATGAACAGCCAAAGCGACACCTTGTTCCGGTTTCGCGGACTGGCCGCCGTGCCGACCGCATTCAAAACCGCCTGGGACAACCCGTTGCTCCTTGAAAGACCCGGCCCGGAAAAATCTCCACCAGGACGGCGCGGTTTGGCCGGACGCCGGCCATGTCGTCAACCTTCAAGCGCCTGCCGGAGCAGCGCCGCTTCCTCGCCCTGTATCAGTCCGAGCCGGAGGAAAAGATCGATCAGCACAAGGTTCACGTTGAATTTGAAATCGTCGGTATCGCGGACCCGCTCGAACACAAGGGAGAGCGGCCAAAGCTCGAAATGCTCGACCTCGCCGTCCTGCGGGCGTGGAACGAAATCCTCCGGCAGAAAGAGATCGTATAGAAAAAGCACGTCCCGCCGCAAGCCTTCCGGCCGCTCCATGTCGTAGGCGATCCGCCCGGCCGGCATGGCCGTCGCGGCCAGCCCGGGCGGCAGCATCGCCTCCTCGCCGGCTTCCTTAATAAGGGTCTCGAACGGCGTGTGGCCGGCGGATACCCCGCCGCCCACCAGATTATCCAGCTTGTTCGGATCGAGCTTTTTATCCGCCGCGCGTTTGCCCACCCATAGATGCATGCCATCCGTCCGGCGGACCAGGCCGTTCACATGCACGCCGAGGCCGATGACCCCGAAATCCGGAAGCGCGCCGCGATCGAGCACGCCAAGGACCGGACCATCGGCCGATTCCCGGACATCGAAATCCTCGCCGCGCATCCGGCAGCCGGCCTGGGCGGCGAGGCTGTTCAGCGAGGCGGTGGCCCGCTCCGCCAAGGTCACGCGGCCGGTGACCGTGATGTCGGCCGAGATGGCGGCCAGCTTGGCGGCGAAGGCCTTTTGCATGTAACCCACCTGCCGGCCGGCCAGCCAGAAACCCAGCCTTTCGCCGGGCAGGCATGCGTTGCGGCATGCCTGGATGTGGCGCAGGAACTTTGCAACTTCCGGACCGCGTGCCATGTGCTTCACATGAGCCGACATTCACGTCCCATCAACCCCCACGCCGCGGCGCCGCCCGGCGGCGGCCAGAAACGGGGGTCGCTTGCCACTATTTTCTCGCTTCTGCCCTATCTCTGGCCGAAGAACGAGCCGGGGCTGCGCCTGCGCCTGATCCTGGCCAGCCTGGCCATGCTGGTGGCGAAAATCGCCACGGTGTATGTGCCCATTCTGTATTCCCGGGCGGTCGATCGCCTGGCCCATCACGCACCCGGCAATGTCATCCTGGTGCCCACGGCCATCATCATCGCCTATGCCGGCGTGCGGATCGCCGCCGCGAGTTTCGGCGAGCTTCGGGATGCGATCTTCGCCGCCGTGCAGATGCGCGCATCGCGGGTGGTGGCCCGGCAGACCTTCGAACATCTGCATGCGCTTTCCATGCGCTTCCATCTGGACCGGCAGACCGGCGGTCTTTCCAATATCATCCTGCGCGGTACGCTTGGCATTCAGAACGTGCTGCGGCTCGCCACCTTCAATGTATTGCCCACGATTATCGAGTTGCTGCTGACCGTCGGCATCCTGTGGCATCTGTTCAACGTCTGGTACGCCGTTCTCACCTTCGGGGCGGTCGGCTGCTATATGGGCTTCACCTTCGTCTATACCGGCTGGCGCACGAAATTCCGCCGCATCATGAACGAGACGGACAACGAGGCGCAGACCAAGGCGATCGATTCCCTGCTCAATTTCGAGACGGTGAAATATTTCGGCAATGAGGCGCACGAATCCCGGCGGTTCGACGAAAGCCTGGCGCGTTATGAAAAAGCCTCGGTAAAATCCCAGGTTTCGCTGAACGGACTGAATATCGGGCAGGCGGTCATCATTTCCATCGCGCTCGGGGCGATGATGCTGATGGCCGCCCATGGCGTTGCCCGGCATACGCTCACGGTCGGCAAGTTCGTGCTGGTGAACACGTATCTGATGCAGCTCTATATCCCGCTCAACATGCTGGGTTTCGTGTATTTCACGCTGAACCAGGGGCTGGTGGACATGGAGCAGATGTTCTCCCTGCTGCGGCTGAAACAGGAGATTACCGACAAGCCGGGGGCGGTGGACATTCCGGCGCAGGACGCGCCGGCGGAGGTGCGTTTCGAGAATGTATGCTTCAGCTACAATCCCGACCGGGAGATCCTGAAGAACGTCTCGTTCACCATTCCGCCGGGCCACAAGGTCGCGGTGGTGGGACCCACCGGGTCGGGCAAATCCACGCTCAGCCGGCTGCTGTTCCGCTTCTATGATGTAACCGGCGGCGCGGTGCGGATAAACGGCACGGATATCCGGGATATCACCCAGCATTCGCTGCGCGCCGCCATTGGCGTGGTCCCGCAGGATACGGTGCTGTTCAATGACAGCATTTATTACAACATCGCCTACGGCAAGCCGGGCGCTGGCCGGGAAGAGATCGAGCATGCCGCGCGGCTCGCGCAGATTCACGATTTCATCACCCGTCTGCCGCAGGGCTATGAGACCCGGGTGGGCGAGCGCGGGCTGAAACTCTCGGGCGGCGAAAAGCAGCGGGTGGCCATCGCCCGCACCATCCTGAAAAACCCGCGCATCCTGATACTGGACGAGGCGACCTCGGCGCTGGACACCGCGACGGAGCAGGAGATCGGCGCTGCGCTGCGCCGGGTGGCGCATGACCGCACGACACTGGTCATCGCCCACCGGCTCTCCACGGTCACGGATGCCGATGAGATCCTGGTCCTGCGGGACGGGGTGGTGGTGGAGCGGGGCAGCCACGCGGCCCTGCTGGCGCGGGATGGCGTTTATGCCGGCATGTGGGCGGCGCAGGCGGAGCTGGACGAGGCTGCGGGCACGATCGGGGTTGACCCCTTGCAACTTCAGAATTCCGTGGCAGAACCGGTACCGTGATCTTCATTCGCCCCTGCAATACCGGGGAGATGCGCCTAAATCAGCACGAGGACAGCGCTTGGAAACGACCATGACCGCAACGCCCGAGGTTCCGGACGGCGACCTTTCCCTTGCCGGCGCCTTCGTCGACAAGGCGATCGAGCACATGATGAGCAAGAACGTCAGCGCGATCGCGATCGCTTCCGCGCTGCTCGGCGGCGCGATGGGCATGCTCGTCCGCGCGCTGCCGGACGATGTGGTGGCGCAAATCCTGAGAAACGCGATCGAGAGCGTGGAATCGGGCGAGATGCGCCGCAACGCCGGCACGGATTACGCGGGCCAGGCCTGAACCGCTTTCCCGCGCGATCCCCTAAGGTGGCGGCTTGACCTTGCGGCGCTTTCTCGCCATAAGCCGCCGGATTTCCGGGCCGGCCCATGCCGGCCCGCTTTGCATCGACTTCAAGGATGATCCGATGGCCCGCCGCTGTGAATTAACGGGGAAGACCGTGCTTGCTGGCAACAATGTCAGCCACGCGAACAACAAGACCCGCCGCCGTTTCCTGCCCAATCTGCAGGAAATCTCGCTCACCTCCGAGTTGCTCGGCACGGTGCGGCTGCGGCTTTCCACGCGGGCGATCCGCAGCATCGAGCACAACGGCGGGCTGGACGCCTTCGTTCTGCGCCAGTCCGATGCCAAGCACACGCCTGAGGGGCTGGCGCTGAAACGCCGGCTGCAACGCGCCGCCGCCAAGCGGAACAGCGCGAACGCCTGATGCCCGGCTGCTTTCCCCGAGCTTGAGGGGAAGCCCGCCATGAGGGATGCACCCGCCATGGACCGGCTACCTGAGCGGGCGGGTGCCGATTGCCCTGATACAATTAAAGCTTCAACAATTACAGCTTTCGCAGAAGGCGCTGTGCTGCTGCGCGGTTTCGTGGCCGCGGACGGCCCGGCCCTGATCGCCGCCATCGAGGCAATCGCCGCGCGATCGCCCTTCCGCCACATGGTCACCCCGGGCGGCTTCACCATGTCGGTCGCGCTTACCAATTGCGGCGAGGCCGGGTGGATAAGCGATCGCAAGGGCTACCGTTACACCCCGCTCGATCCGCTGACCGGACAGCCCTGGCCGGAGATGCCGCGCCTGTTCGTCCAGATCGCCGCCCGGGCCGCCGCCGCCGCCGGTCATGCGGGATTTTATCCCGATGCCTGCCTGATCAACCGTTATGTTCCCGGCAGCAGGATGTCCCTGCATCAGGACCGGCAGGAGAGGCCGCTGGATCAGCCGGTGGTCTCCCTCTCGCTGGGGCTTTCGGCAACCTTCCTCTGGGGCGGTGCCACGCGCGGCGGCCGCCCGCTTCGCCTGCCCCTGCATCACGGGGACGCGGTGGTCTGGGGCGGGCCGGCACGGCTGAATTTCCACGGTATCGCGCCGTTGAAGCCCGGCTCTCATCCCCTGCTGGGGCCGCAGCGCTACAATATCACGTTCCGGCGTCATTAACGCGCGACCGGTTCAGGTTGACGCGATCAGGGACGCGTTCGGCCCGATGTCAGGCCGGCAATTCCGGCCCACGGAGCGGGATGTAGCGGCTGACAAAATTCACCAGGTCATCGGCCCTCGGCGGTTTCACGACCATGCACTCGATTCCCGCTCTCGCCGCGTCAGCCCGGAGCCTGGCGGTCGGCGCTCCGGTAATCAGCAAAATCGGAATGGACCGTCCATTCCGGCTCAGCGCCTCGGCGAGTTCAAGTCCGGTCATTTCCGGCATGTCGTAATCCAGAATGAGACATCGCCGGCCGTCATCCGTGTCCGCGAGATAGGCTGTCGCGGAGCCATAGGCCTTCACTGGAAAGCCTTCGACCTGCAACAGAAACACCATCGAGCGGAGCACGGCCGGATCATCGTCCACGATGGCCACGCAGCCAGATTCAGCTTGGTTCATTACCCCACCCGGCGCAGGGGTTCCCGACGATGCAGCGCCTGCGTCTGTTCATGGGTAGCCGGGCGGGGACCGAGCGCATTGATATGCCTCAAAGGAGGGATGACATGTCCTGAAATATGGCCCTGAAATCTGGCGCAAAAACGGCAATCACTCCGTCATCAAACGGTCGGATGGCGGCGCAACCGGTAGCGTGAAGCGGAAGGCCGTTCCATTGCCGGGCTCGCTCGCCGCGGCGATCCGTCCGCCCTGGGCTTCGATGATCGTCCGGCATAAGGAGAGACCGACGCCCATGCCCTTGGTCTTGGTGGTGACGAACGGCTGAAACAGCTTGGCGCTGACCACTTCCGGCAGCCCCGGGCCGTCGTCCTTGATTTCGATTTCCACCATGCCGTCGAGAGGCCGTGCGCCGATAAAGAGGCGCCGTGTCGCCATGGCGCGCATCGCTTCCATGGCGTTGCGGATCAGGTTGAGCAGAACCTGCTGAACCTGCACCTTATCGACCCAGACATTCTCGACATCGGGCGCGATGTCGATGGCAAGTTCCAGCGCCCCGTCGGATGCCGCTCCGGAGAGCGCGACGGCCTCTTCGATCAGGATCGAAACCCGCTCGAAGCGCCTATCCGTTCCACGCCGTTGCACATGGTCGCGAATCCGCTGGATGATTTGCTGCGCCCGGTCGACCTGCTGCGCCATCGCCGCGAGTGCCTGCGCCACCTCCTCCGGCCGCCCGCGTTCGTTCAGCCGGCGCGAACCGGCGAGATAATTGGCGATGGCGGTCAACGGCTGGTTCAATTCATGCGCCAGCGCCGAGGCCATCTGGCCCAGCTCGTTGACGCGGGAGACATGGAAGAGTTCCGCCTGCAGGTCGCCGATCCGCCGGTCCCGTTCCTCACGATCGGTCAGGTCGCGCATGAATCCGGCGAATAGCCGCCGCTCCCCGGGAATATTCACCTCGCCCACCCGAAGCTCGAGAGGGAATATCTTGCCGGATTTGCGCCGGCCGCTGGCAATCCGGCCGATGCCGATGATTTTGGCTTTTCCGGTGGTGAGATAGCGCTTCAAAAAACCATCATGGTTGCCGCGGAACGGCTCGCCCATCAGGATATTCACGTTCTGGCCGATCGCTTCCTCGACGCCGTATTCGAACATCCGGACGGCGGCCGGATTGAAGGACTGGATGATCCCATTCTCGTCGATGACCACCAGACTGTCCGGCGCGGTGTTGAAGATGGCGCTCAGCAGCGCCTCCCGTCTTGTCAGTTCTCCTTTTACGCGCTGCGCCTCGGTCACGTCCCGCGCGATTTTGGAGACGCCGACGATGTCGCCCGCATCGTCGCGGATGGGCGAAATCGTCAGCGTGACATCGAGGACGACGCCATCCCTGCGCTGCCGCCGGGTCAGGAAATTCGAGGCCGAGCCGCCGTTCCGCACCAGGGCCAGAATCCGTTCTTCCTCGTGCGGCCGCTCGGGCGGGATGATCGTCGTAATGGGCGCGCCGATGATGTCTTCCGCCGCATAGCCAAACATCCGGACGGCCCCGGGATTCCAGGCGGTGATGATGCCCGTCAAATCCTCGGCAACAATCGCATCCTCGGTGGATTCCGCGATGGCGGCGAAATGACAATGGGCGGCCGGTTCCCGGACGGGTTGCCTGGTCATTCCATACCTCGCCCCGGATGATCCTGATTATAGACTGCGGCCATCATACCCGCCCGGCGGTAGAACGGCCCAGTACTACCCTCTGCCTCAATGCAGGGCAAGCAAGGGATGGGCGAGAGGCACCGGCATCTGCCGTTAACCGGTAATTTCAAACCGCCCGGCGCCGGACGGGGGTCGCTTTTTCGGAAAGGCGCTGTGGCGTTCAGTACAGCGGGTAGGGAACGCCGGAAGCGGGATCGATCACAATAAGCTCGTCATGCACCTCCGTCACACCCGGGGTATTCTCGGCGAGCACCCTGACCGCCTGCCGGTCGCTATCCGAAAAAACAGTGCCGTTCAGCGTAACCGCGCTGCCCTTTACCGCGATCTGCACGTTGAGGCGCTGCGCCCATTTCTCGTTCTGCAGCGCATGCGCGATATGGGACTCGATCGTCTCGCCGGGTTCGAGCGCGGGGGGCACCGACAGGCGCGCCGCCAGCGCACGCAGCAGATCATGGCGGCTCAGGATGCCGACAAGCCGGTTTTGCGACACCACGGGCAGCCGTTTTATCCGCTTGTCATGCATGAGCGTGACCGCGTCGGCGAGATCGTCCTCAGGCGCGAGGCAGATCGGGTTGGTCGTCATCAGCTCCTGGACGTAGCGGCCATGCGCGCGAACGAATTCCGTCGCCGCCTTCGTGGGATTGATGAAGGCCGCAAGCCAGCCCATGGGCTTGCCCTGGGTGTCGAGCTCCGAGCGGAACAGCACATCGCCCTCGGTGAGCATTCCCACCACGGCGCCCTGCGCGTCCACCACCGGCAAGCCGCTGATATGGCGGGCCAGCATCAGGTTCGCGGCATCGGCGAGCGCCGTCTCGGGCTGCACCGAAACAACGTCCCGTGTCATCACTTCCGCAACTTCCATCTCCCATCCTCCTGCGGCTCGCCCGTATCTTTTCCCGTATCTTTTTCCATCTTTTTCAATACCGCGGCGTTGATCCAGATCAAGCCGATCACGGCGCCGGCAAGCGGCAATGCCGCCGCCGGAAACCGGAATTTCAGCTCAGAATTTTCAAATCAACGGCCGCTATAGACGTTGCCGTAGCTTGTCATGCACTGCACGTAGCTGATGTTATATTGGCGCTGCATGGTATCGGACGCGTTGCCGGCGCCAAGCGCGGCGAGGCCGCCGCCGATCAGCAGGCCCGAACCGGCGCCGATGGCGGCTCCCATGCCGGCATTGCCGCCGGCAGCGCCCAGCAA
>JAJYAF010000055.1 GCA_021779655.1 Pseudomonadota bacterium | reverse complement strand
TTATATGGATGGCGCCAATATGAACGCCCAGGTCGGGCTGACCTCGCCGGCGGCGATCGGCGCGGATGTCTGCCATCTCAACCTGCACAAAACCTTCTGCATCCCGCATGGCGGCGGCGGGCCGGGGGCCGGGCCCATCGGCGTCGCCGCGCATCTGCTCCCGCATCTGCCGAACCATCCGTTCCGGGAGGATGCAGGCCCCGCCACGGGTTTCGGTCCCGTTGCCGCCGCGCCCTTCGGCTCGGCGCTGATCCTGCCCATCCCCTATGCCTATATCCGGATGATGGGGCCAGACGGCCTCGCCCAGGCCAGCCGCGTGGCGATCCTCAGCGCCAACTACATCGCGGCGCGGCTTGCGGCGCATTACCCCGTTCTCTATCGCGGGGCGGCGGGCATGGTGGCCCATGAGTGCATCGTCGATTGCCGTGGCTTCGCCGCCCTGGCCGATGTGCAGGTGGAGGACATCGCCAAGCGCCTTCAGGATTACGGCTTCCACGCGCCCACCATGTCCTGGCCGGTCGCCGGCACGCTGATGATCGAACCCACCGAGAGCGAGGCCCGCGCCGAGCTCGACCGTTTCTGCGATGCGATGATCGCGATCGCCGGGGAAATCGGCCTCATCGCGGCCGGGCTTCTGCCGAAGCAGGACAACATGCTGAAAAACGCCCCGCATACCGCCGCCGAACTCATGGCGAGCGACTGGCCGCATCCCTACAGCCGCGAGCAGGCGGCCTTCCCGCTGCCTTTCGTGGCCGAGGCCAAATACTGGCCGCCGGTCAAGCGGGTCGACAACGTGTACGGCGACAGGAACCTCGTATGCTCCTGCGCCCCGCCGGAGAGCTACGCGCAGGCCGCCGAATAAGCGGCCGCGCGCTGAAATATTGATCAGGTAAAACGCGCATGGTCCCGGTGCGTGGCTGGGGCCACCCGCTCATCACTTCCTGCATGATCGGCTTAGGTTGATCAGCGCTTCAGCACAGCCGGCTCGATTTCACCTGAGGATGGTGAGACCGCGAAGCGCGGCACGTTGCGGCCAAGCCAGCGGCGGAATGGCGCATCAAAGAATACCCCCGCCACCCATGACAGGCCGATCACCCCCAAGCCGGTGAAAGCTGCCAGTTCCGGGGCGATGTGCTGCAAATGGTGATTTTTCATCACCTTGGCGACACCCGTGATCATCGGGATATGCAATACGTAAAGCGGATAGGAGATCGTCCCCAGCCAGCGCCAAAGAGGATCCAGCAACGGGCTCGGCGAGGTTTGCGCACCCACGGCCAGAATAACGGGGAAAGCCAGGATGACGACCGCCAGATCGTACCAGGCGCCGCCGCCGACAAGACTGGACGGTAAAACCAACAGCAGCAAAAGCGGCAAGGCCGCCAGGTGGCCAGCATTGCTGAAACGCCCGGGCTTCAGGGAGCGGCGCAGCAGCATCCCAGCAGCAAAGGGGAATAGCACCCGTGCCCAGCCGGCCCAGAGATCCACCCAGTTATAGCCGGCATCCAGCCCACTGAACCGGAACGCCGTGAAGCCGAGCAGGACGATGCCGACGGCGCAGGTTAGCGCCAAGCTGGCGCGCGTGATCCAGCGGAACGCCATTACATAAAGAATATTAACCCCGATCTCAACGCTTAGCGACCAGAGCGGGCCATCCATAGGAAAAGCTTCCGCCCGGGAAGCGAGCATTGCCGAACTTGGCAGCAGAAGCGCGTTGGCCAGCGTCGCGCGGACTATCCGGATAATCACGCCGAAATCCAGCCCGCCCGCGCTGCGGGCAGCGCACAGATGCGCGGTCATGCCCAGCAGCACGCCAAACCAGGCCAGCGGACAGAGACGGATTAAACGCACCCGCAGGAAATCCCAAAATCCCATATTTTTTTTGAGTTGCCGGTCATAGGCATGGGCGATTACGAAACCGCTTAGCATAAAAAAGAAATCGACCGCGAGATAGCCGTGATCCGGTTTCGCCGGCAGCAGAAAACAGACATAGCTATGACGTGCAAGTACGATGAGCGCTGCAACGCCGCGCATCCCATCAAGAACCAGATAATGAGATGTGCGATCCTCGGTAGGCGCCGTCGAATTCCCCATAGGCACCGCCGCCCCTAGATGAAATGAACACACTCGTCTGACCGGCAGATGCCAGCCACTTTTCTTCGCTTTGCCCCCAAAATTCGAGGCAGTTAATTTTTTATAGACGAAAATTTAAAAAAAATAAAGCGAAAAATACGTATTATTTAGATTTTGGAAAGTGTCCCTCCCTTTGAATTTACTTTCCCCACTTGCGGGTCAGGCTCGCGCGTTCAGTACGGCATCAGCGCGTCCACCACCTGCTGGCCCACGCGCGGCTGCTGCATGTTCACGATCGTGCCGGTGCCGCCATAGGCAATGCGCGCTTCCGCGAGCTGGTCGCTGTTCACGGTATTGTCGCTGGTGATATCCTCCGGCCGGATGATGCCGGAGACCTGCAGGATGCGCAGCTCGCTGTTCACCTCCATCTCCTGCCGCGCCGCCACGACCAGGTTGCCGTCGGGCAGGATCTGCGTGATCTCGCCGGCGAGCGAGAGGGTCACGCTCTCGTTACGCTGGATCGAGCCGGTTCCGGTGGAGGAGCCGGAGCCGCTTACCGAAACCAGGTCGGACGCGCTCACGCTCTTACCGAGGACGCGCGGCACCAGGTTCTGCAACCCGAAAAAGGCCGGAATGCCGAGCGATGTGGTGCCGGTGCGCCCGGCCGCCGTGTTATCCTTAAGCGTCGCGCCGTCATTGATGCTGACAAGCACGGTCACGATATCGCCCACGCGGGAGGCCCGCTGATCCTTGAAGAACGTGGTGGCGTTGCTCTGCCACAGGCTGTCCGGCGATTGCGGCTGCGGCTGCGGCGGCATCGGCATGCTCACCGGCTCGTAGTTTGGCGCCGCGGTGGGATTGGTGATGGGGGTTAGCGGCGGGGCGCGCCCGGTGTTGGAAAGCTCGGTCATCACCCCGCAGCCGGGCAGCAGCAGCAGCGCCAGCAGCGGCGCAATCCGCGTCTTCCGGCTCATGGCTGCACCGCCATCGGCTGATACGCGGCGAGATGGGTTCCATGCGCCTCCGCGTAGGAGGCATAGCCGCCATAGGAACCATTGGCGCCCTGGCCCCCGAAATTCTGCGCGACCGTCAGCGGCATGCTGCCGGGCTGGATGCTGGCCGTCCCCGGTCCGCTCACCACCGCCTGCACCACCGCGTGCGAAGCGGGGTTCAGCACCGTGATCGCGCTGCCGATGCCGCCCGTGCTGAGCGCGATCCCCTGCGCGGTAAGCTTCATGCCGGGGGCGGAGAGGTCCAGCTCCACAAGGGCGCCTTTCTGCACCATCACCGGCATGGTGAGGTTGCTGGCCATGAGCGGCGCGCCGGCGGGCAACGCCGTGGCCACGGCCATGCCCAGCGCCTGCGTCATCGCCGTCACCGCATTGCCGGCCTGGCTCTGCGGCAGCGGCATGGGCGTCAAATCCGCGGCGGTGAGCACCTGGCCCGGCTGCAAGGCATGGCTCGCGGTCAGCGCCAGCACCGAAGGCTGCGCCTGGCCGGAGACATCGAGGTTCTGCGGCACCATTCCCGGCGCCTGAATCGCCAGCGAGGCGGAGAAATTCCCGGTTGCCGGATCGAGGTCCATGCGCGTCACGGCCACGCTCGGCACGGCGCCCGGCGGGATCATCGGCGGTGTCAGGCCGGGCAGGCTGAGCGCCGGGTCGGGCGGCCCGCCGGCGCTCGCCACCGCCTGGGCCAGCGCATCCCGTACTGGCGCGAGCGGCATGGCGCTTCCGGGGCTGGCCAGAACCACCTCCGGCGCGCTGCCGTCGGGCTGCCAGGGCACCTGATAGGCCGTGGCGATGGCGGCAAGCTGCGCCGTGCCGACCACGATGCGCGCGCCCGGCGCGGGTGCCGCGCCCAGCACGCGGTCCGCCTCCGGTCCGGCATTGGCGAACAGGTCGGAAACCCGCACGACCGGCTCGGACAGGGTGACCAGCGAGTTTGGAACCGCCGGCGCCGCGTTGGCGGGCTGCGCCATGTTGTAGGCACAGAAAACCAGGAAGGGAAAATTCTTGCGCATTGCCTTACCTCAGTTGCGTCAGGGTGGAGAGCATCTGGCTGTTCGCCGAAATGACCTGGCTGTTCATTTCATAGGCGCGCTGAGCGCTGATCAGGCTGGTCATTTCGCTCACGACATTGACATTGGAGTTTTCCAGGTAGCCCTGCATCACGGTGCCGAATCCCACCGTGGCCGGCACGCCGGTAACCGGGCTGCCGGACGCGGCCGTCTGCACGAACAGGTTCCCGCCTTGCGCGGCGAGCCCGGCATCGTTGGGAAAGGTTGCGAGCTGGATCTGCCCCACCGTGCTGGGCGCCGTCTGTCCGGCCACCGTCACCTCCACCTGGCCGGAGGCGTTGATGGTCACGTTGCTCGCATTGGTCGGGATTTGAATGCCGGGCTGCACCACGTAGCCATCCGCCGTGACGATCGTGCCGTCCGGCGCCAGCGAGAAGGTGCCGTCACGCGTGTAGGCGGTGGTGCCGTCGGGCATGGTGATCTGGAACCATCCGGCGCCCTGGATCGCGGTATCGAGCGTATTGCCCGTCTGTTGCAGGTTGCCCTGGGCGTCGGTGCGGTAGATCCCGGCGGTCTTCACGCCCAGCCCGATCTGCGTGCCGGACGGCACGATCGTTCCGGTATCGGAGGAATTGGCGCCGGGCTCGCGCAGGTCCTGGTAGAGCAGGTCCTGGAACTCGACCCGCTGGCCCTTGTAGCCGGTGGTCGTCATGTTGGCGATGTTGTTGGCGATGACCTCAACATTCGTCTGCTGGGCCTGCATGCCGGTGGCGGCGATATCGAGTGCGAGCATAAATCTGGCCTGCTTTCCTTAAGCCTGGTTGAGAATCTGGCTGATCGCGTTCATCTGCCGTGTCTGCTCGGCCTCGATGAACTGCGTGTCGAATTGGAAATCCTGCGATGTTTCCAGCATTTTCGTGATCATCAGCACGGGCGAGACGTTGGATTGCTCAAGCGCGCCCTGGACGATGCCGGGATTGGCGGCCGCCGTCGTTGGCTGGGAGGCGATGAACTGGTTGTTGCCGGCGGCCTGCAAGGCCTGTGGATCGCTGACGTCCACCGCGCCGATCTGGCCGATCCGCCCGTGCTCGCCGCTGATCACGCCATCGCCGGTGATGGTGAGCGTGCCGGCATTGGCCGGCACCGTGATCGGCTGGCCGTCGGTATCCAGCACCTGCGCGCCGGAGGCGGTGCACAGCGTGCCGTCCGGCTGGAGACCGAAAGCGCCGTCGCGCGTCAGCCGGATGCCGTTGCCGGTCTGCACCTGGAAATAGCCCTGGCCGGTGATGGCGAGATCGAGCGGGCTTCCGGTGTTCCGCACCGCCCCGGTCGCGGTATCGCGCCAGGAATGGGCGGCGGTGACGAAGGAGAGCGTGGAGTCGCCGGGCACGGGACTGCCGTCCGGCTGGAGATATCCGGAGAACCGCAGATTGGTGGCCTTGAAGCCGGGCGTGCTGGCGTTCGCGATGTTATTCGCGATCACCTCCATCGCATTGGTCTGTGCCACCATGTGTGACAGCACGAGATAGCTCGGGTTTTCCAAAACCTGCCTGTCCTTTCGTCCGATCCGTTATGCCGGGCCGGTCTGTTGCGCAGGGGGGATGAGCAAGCGCCGTGCCATGACTGAAACGGCGCTTCGTGCCGCGGATTTCCGCTTCGGCCGCCCGCGCGCGGGGCGGGAGGCGGCAAAACCTGCCGCATCCGCTCCTACCCTTTTTGCCGGGCCCTTTTTGCCGGGCCCTTTCTGCCGGGCGCTTTCTGGCGGGCGCTTTCTGCCAAGCGCTTTCTGCCAAGCGCTCCGGGGCGCTCGAAAAAACCGGGCGTTAAGATTTTTCCCTGCTTATGGCGTCGGATCTTCACGGAGCCTGCGGCGTAATGGTTAAAACAACCGGATCGGCATGGTTGGAAGCAGCTCGGCGCAAAACCGTGTCCGCTTACGCCGCGCGCGCTAAAACCGCATGGGCTAAAACCGTATCGGCCGATCCCGCATGGGCCTATCCCGCATGGGCCGATCCATGGCAGCCCGAAGCACTCGTACGAAGCGGCAGGCGATGAGCGGCAGGAAATCCCCCGCCACGAGTGTTGCCAAAACCGCTGACGAAAACAGCGCGGATGCGGACGAAGCCGCGCCCCAGCAGCGCAAGCGGCGAAGGCTGCCGCTTTTCGCCGCTGCCGGCGCCGTCGTGCTGCTGGCCGCCGCCGCCGCCGGCCTATCCTTCACCGGCATCGTCAGATTGCCCTTTCTTTCCCCGCCCAAGCCGAAACAGGCCGTTATCCAGCAGGTGCAGTTCATCCGGATGCCCGAGCTGGTCGCCAATCTCGACGCCGGGCCGGACGCCGATTCCTACGCCAAGATGCAGGCCGAGCTGGAAGTGACGGATGCGGCTTCCGCCGCCGCGGTCAACAGCCAGATGCCGGCGCTGATCGATCTCTTCCAGACCTATCTGCGCGGCATGCAGCCGAACGAACTGCGCGGCGGGGTCGGCCTGTACCGTCTGCGCCAGGCGCTGCTGGCCCGCGCCAACATCGTGGTCGCGCCCGCCGCGGTGCAGAACGTGCTGTTCGTCGAAATGGTGGTGCAATGAGCGAGACGGCGCCGCGCCCTGGCATGCTGAACCAGGCGGAGATCGACAGCCTGATGAAGGTCGAGGAGGACAGCCGCTCGGTCATGGAGCGGCTGATCCGCGCCGGGCTGATTTCCAATGAGCGGCTGCCGATGCTGGAGATCATCTTCGACCGGCTGGCCCGCATCCTCTCCGTCAGCCTGCGCAACTTCACGAGCGACAATACGGAAGCCGTGATCGAAACCGTCTTTTCCAGCCGCCTTGGCGATTATCTGGGCGGTCTCGCGCCGCTGACGATGCTGGCGGTGTTCCGCGCCGAGGAGTGGGACAATTCGGCGCTGCTCGCGCTCGATTCCGGCATCATCTACAACATGGTCGATCTGGCGCTGGGCGGCCGCCCGGGGCGCCCGCCGCAGCCGCCCGATAACCGGCCATATACCCCCATCGAACGCAATCTGGTCGAGCGGCTGGTGAATGTCATCCTCGCCGATCTCAGCGCGAGCTTCACGCCGGTCTCCAAGGTCCGCTTCCGGTTCGACCGGCTGGAGACCAACCCGCGCTTCGCCGTGGTCACCCGCCTTTCCAATGCCGCCATCATCGCGCGGCTGCGGATCGACATGGAGGGCCGCAGCGGCAAGGTCGAAATCGTGCTGCCCTATGCCACGCTGGAGCCGGTGCGCGATCTGCTGCTGCAAAAATTCATGGGCGAGAAATTCGGCCGCGATCATATCTGGGAATCGCATCTGGTCGAGGAGCTGCACAACACCGATGTCGAGCTGGAAGCGCTGCTCGACGAAGAGACTGTCCGGCTGCTCGCCATCCTGGAGACCCGCCCCGGCACACAGCTGCCGATCAGCATTCCGCTCGGCAGCCAGGTGAACCTGCGCTGTGGCGGGCTTTCGCTGTTCAAGGCGGCGCTTGGCACCCGGCGTTCCAAGCTGGCGCTCACCATCACCGGGCCGCACACTGACGAGGCCGCATGACCGCCTGGCAATGGCCGCTGGAAATCGTCTTGATCGCCCTTCTGGGGACGACGCTGTTCTACGCCCTGCGGCTGGAGCGCAGTATTGGCCTGCTGCGCCGTGACCGTGAAAATCTGGGCGAGGTTCTGGCCGCCATCCGGCAGGCGCTGGACGATGCGGAGCGCGGCATCCAGTCCCTTCGGCAGGCCGCCGATATTTCCGGCCGCGCGCTGGCCCGCGAGGTCGAGGTCGCGACGGAGGCCAAGCGCGATATGCAATTCCTGCTCGACCGGGTGGAGAGCGTTGCCGCCAAGGTGGAAAC
This sequence comes from Pseudomonadota bacterium, assembly GCA_021779655.1. Next base: position 1,810 of record JAJYAF010000055.1, on the reverse strand, counting down.
CGCCATCCGGGCGGGCCGCGCCGCCACCGCCGAGGAAGCGTTGCCCCCGAAATCCACCAGCAAGGCGGAGCGTGACCTGCTGAAGGTGCTGCGGATGTCCCGATGACCCGCCGCACCCCCGGCCGCACCCCCGGCCGTACACCCGGGCGCACCCCCGGGGGCATCCCTCAACGCACCCCCTGGCGCCGGCTGCAACCCCGCCTGCTGCCGCTCACCATTCTCGCCCTGGCGCTGCTGCTCGGCCAGAAATGCGTGCTTCTGGCGGGCGCGGCATTCAGCGGCCTGCCGGTGAATACCACTCTGGTCACCGCCCCGGCGGCGGCGGCCACGCCCGCCGTGGCCAAACCGCCGCCGATCGTGAACTGGGATTCCACCCAGCCGCCGCCGGCCATCTGCCCGCCGGAGGCGACCGTAAACCCCGCCGAAATTTCCGTTCTCTCGGCGCTGCGCGGCCGCGCCGCCACGCTGGACGCGCGGGAGGCGGCGCTCAACCGCAAGCAGGCGCTGATCGACGCGGCGGAGAAAAGACTAACCGCCCAGCTTGCCGGGCTGCAAGCGGTGGAGGACCGGCTGAATGCCCTGGCGGAGACCGCGAACCAGGCGGACGAGGCACGCTGGGAGGCGCTGGTCGCGACCTATGAAGCCATGGATCCGCAGGCGGCGGCCGGCATATTCGATGGGCTGGAGCCTTCCGTGCTGCTGCCGGTGCTCGTCCGCATGAACAGCCGCAAATCGGCGCTGATATTGGCCGACATGTCGCCGGACAAGGCGCGCGAGGCCACGGTATTGCTGGCCGGCCAAACCGCGCCCGCGCCCACCCCCGCGCCCGCCTTGGCGCTCACGCCCGCGCCCGCCGGGCAATAACCCGCCATGCCACGCCGCATTTGCCTGGTGCTGGCATTGCTTGCCGCCTTTTCTCCCGGCGCCGCGCTCCGGGCCGCCGCCGCACCGCTTCCCCTGCCCGTGCCGCTGCAACCGCCCCCACCCGGCACCTCACCTGCCCCGGCTCCCCCAACCACCGCTTCCCCCTCCACCGCCGCCCCGGCCACCGCCACCCCGGCAACCGCCGCGCAGCCTGCCGCCTCACCCGCGCCCGGGCCGCCGGAGGTCATCAGCTTCGTCAGCCAGCCCGGCGCGGCCGCCTTCCGGCGCGGCAACTTCGCCGTTCTGGTCTTCGACACCTCGGAGCTGCCGGATCTCACCGGTCTGCGTTCGTCGCCGCTGTTCGCCGGCGCCAGCTTGCTCAGCCTTCAGAACGCGCAGGTTATCAGCATCCCGCTGCCCGCCGCCGATGCGCTGGCTTTGAGCCCGGTTTCCGGCGGCTGGCAGGTAACGGCCCTTCCCGCCCGGCAGCCGGACCCGGCGCCGGTCGAAAACGGCGGCACGGCCCTTGAGTTCCCGATGCAATCCGCCAACCAGTCGATCATCATCACCGATCCGTTGACCGGCGCCGATCTGCTCATCGGCACCGTCATGCAGGCGGGGGACGCGGCGGATTTCGCGGCATCCGGTCCGGGCTATGCCGTGCTGCCCGCCTGGCTCGGCGTCGTGGTGGCTCCATTCGCCGATACGCTCGGCCTCAACGCCTCGCTCAAAGGCTTCGAACTGGTGAGCGATGCGCCCGGCGGCCTGCCGCTCGGCGCCCCGCCTCCGGCGGCCACCCTGCCCGGCGCCGGCGGGGCCGGGGCAGGGGTGGCGCTGCCGGGCGGCGATACGCCCGCCCTCTGGCGGCGCATGCTGGCCGATCAGCGCGCCGCCGCCCTGCTGCCGCCGCTTGGCCGGCTGAGCGCGCAAATCGCCCTGTCGCAGG
>JAJYAF010000054.1 GCA_021779655.1 Pseudomonadota bacterium | reverse complement strand
GGGCCAAAGATCTCTTCCTGATTGACCCGGCAGTTGACGTCGAGATCGACAATCACGGTTGGTTCCAGAAAGGCTCCGTTCCTGCACCGCTCGCCAAGCTTTGCAGGCTCGGGACGATTGCCGCCGCAGAGGACATTCCCGCCCTCGTCGACCGAGGAGGTCTCCGACGCGAATTCCTCCCGGCGCTTCTCCGTCGCCTCCTTCCGCCTCGCATCGATCAGCGCGTGCCTCGCGGTGGCCTCGATAATGCGCAACAGATCGGCGTCGTCCTCCGGGGGCTCGCCCTGCTCGCGGTAGCGGCGGTAGACTCTGGCGTAGGCTTCCTGGACAAGATCTTCAGCCTCATCCGGGGTGCGGCATCGGAAGCGCCAGCGGCGCACCATCCGGGCCCGGCTCGTCTCGTAGAGATCGGCAAGCCGCCGCGTCAGACCCGCTGTCCCGGTGATCCCCGTCGTCATCGTGCCGCTCCCCCACCACCCAACGCTGACGCCCGTGGATTGCCGAGAAAGAGATCATATTCCCCGGGAGGCAGCTCCGCCGCGTAGCGCAGCCGACGCCGGGATGCCTCGATCAGAACTTCCGGCTCCACCTCGGCGATCACGCTGCCGTCTCCCGCGACGATGAGCAGGACCGGCGCGGCGAAAGTCTCCGGCACGTCGCGGATGGTGGCGATGATCCGGCGGCTTTCGCCGCTGTCGTCGATCGCGACGCTGATGCGCCCGTCGGTGGTTTCGACCCGTGCCGGCGCGGGATTCCCCCGCAGCGAGAGTGCATGCGCGGGCACCAGGCTCCAGGCGGCAGGGTTGGGGGCGAAGAGGGACCGGAGAGGCTCGAGCATGATTCGCGACGACCGGCGGGCCACCCCCAGCCGCACGGACAGCGCCGCCTGGACACCGCCGAGCCAGCCGGCGCGCCGCTCCGCCGGGAGGGCGGCGAGCACCCGCTCGCGACTCCGGGACAACGCGGCGAGATCCTCGTCGACGGCACGGAAGCGCGCCAGCAGCGCCTCCCGCCGCGCTGCCCGGACATCGGCGGGCTCGACTGTCGCGCCATTTTCGAAGGTGTCTTGCAACAACGCCCGCAGGGTCGCGGGTCCGGGAGAGGTAGCGATCATCACTGCGGATCCTCTTCAGCGGGGAATGATCAGCCGACGCACAGGCGCCAGAGGCCGCGAACGAACGCGATCGGGCCAACCACCAGGGCGCCGATAGCCACGATGTAGGATCCTCCGGTGATGCTGGTGCTGGCGATATGAGAGGCAATGACGGTGGCCAGGATGCCAATGATGGTGGTCCCGATGCCCATCATCATCTGGTTGTATCCGGACTTGCGCCGATTCACCCGGTAGAGGGCGATGCCTTGGTCGGCCAACATCTCCGCGACTGCCAGGTTGGCGCCATTGCCGGTGAATTCAGCGATGATCTGCTCGCGGGTTCGTCCCTTCGCCCAGAGTTGCGCGACAGCCACGAGCAACTTGCCGAGCGGCTGAGGATCGATGGCCGCGGTCTCGGAGGCGGCTACATTGGACTGGGAAGCCATGGTTGTTCTCCTGTGCAGTCCGGCCTCAGCAACCTGGGCTCCAGCCGGATCAAGCATATCACGACATTCTACTCGCCGCTGTTGCCATTCTCATTCAGTCGGACAAAGCGAGCGGCGGATTCTTCTCCATCACGGCCACCAGATCTGCGTTGGAAGTGCCGTTTCCATCGAAGACGGGGCTGTTGGTGCGATGCACGAGAATAGTGGTGGCGTCATTCCGGCCTGCCGAAGCTGCCGAGTACGTAGCGGGGCGAGCCGACGGTGATGGAGAGGGAAAGCACCCCGCCCAGCAGCAGCACGATCGCCATGGTCTTGACGTTGAACGAGTCGTCCATGATGGCCTCCCGGGTGTGGGTTCTGGTGGGCGCCACGGCCCTCTGCTTCCCGAAACGCGAAATGCCTCCATCTTCGACATGGCCCGGACAAAATTCATGCCGCTCTGAGTCGGGTGCACCGCCGATGGGTGAAGCCGGCGGGCCCGGGCGGGACCATCGGGAAGTCCGGGGCGGTCCAGAAGGTTGGGGTCCGCCCGGCTGGCCCGTGACTGCCTCCCTCCTTCAGGAGGGGCACTTTCGGTCCCACGCGTTCGGCCCGCCCGCCGATTCCCCGGAACACGTGGCGCAACAGGTTGAGCGTGATGCCGACGTTCCGCTCTCACAGCCAGTTGCCCATCAGGATGAAGGGTCCCCAATGGTAGGGATGGCGGAGTTCAGGATCCTCGCCGGTGATCATCTCGATCTGCGCTGCTCGCAGTGCTTCCGTCTTGGCCGCGCCGCCGCGCCGTGCCCGGTAGAAGTGCTCCATCATCTGGGGCGTGGTGATGTCGGCGACCGGCCAGAGGGTGGCGAGCACCGCGCGGGCGCCGCGCTTCTGTAGCATGGCGCCGAGCCCCTCGATCTCCCGTCCGTTCTGCCGCCCGCCCCCCATCGCGGTTTCACATGCCGAAAGGGCGACGAGATCGATGCCGCCGAAGTTGAAGCGCCGACTTCGGAGCTGGTCGAGACTGAGAGTGGAGCCGTCGCCGAGCAGGAGGTGCGAGTTCCACTCGCTCTCCGGCAGGAAGATGAAGTGGCTCGCCACATGGACAACATGATGGGTGGCGAGCGCGGCCGCGAAGCTATCAGAGGTGAACTGTTCGTCGAGGTAGATATGGCCGGGAAAGATGCCCCGGCCAGTCGGGCGGGCCGTGCCCTCCGTCTCGATGATGATGCGCTCCAATTCATCGGACACCGACAGCAGACGCTGGTAGCCGTCCACCTCCCGGGCGACCCCGAACCCGGCGAGGCGCCAGGCAGGCGCAGGGCGATCTTTGATGCGTCCTTGCGCCGCCGCGGTATGGAGCACCAGGGCGATCTGCTCGACCAGGAACCGCCCGCCATCCCACAGGGCCGCGAACGGCAGGTAGCGGAGCGCGCCGACCGGGGCCAGCATCAGGGTGCGTGTTCCGGACTCGGCCAGTGGCGCCGCGATCGGGGCGATCAGATGCCGATGCAGCGCCGCCGCGATCGCGGCAAAATCCTCCGACCGGCTCTCGATCGCCAGCCGCAATTCGTGGATCATCCGGTTGAGCGTCTTCTCGTCGATGTCGACCTCGCGGCTAATCTCGAACGCCGGCGTCGTCAGGATGATGACGAGCTTTTCCCGGCCGGGAAGATAGTGAGCGAGGGCGACATCCCCGCCGAGCATGGCGAGATCGGCCTGGAGGGCGCCAAGCGCATCGAGATTGAGGGCGGCGATCTCCTGACCATGGTCGGTGACGCCGGCGGCGAAGGCGGACAGCACGCCGTCGAGCCAGACATCGAAGCGCCGGCCGGCGTCTTCGAGGCGCTCTCTCACCTCATGCAGCCGCTCGGCGGTCTCGGGAGCGGGATCGGCCAAGGCCGCCAGCGTCGCCTCCTCGTCCGCCAGCGCCGCGATCGCCTCGACGATCTCGTCGCCGTGGCGCTGCCATTTGCCTTCCAGCGCCGTCATCCGGGCGAAGGTGAGACGAGGGTCGGCGCCAGCATCCCGGCGTAGCAGCTCGAAAAGCTCCTCCTCCTTCAGCATGGCCAGGACGCGTTCCGCCTCGCCGAGGCGGCCGGCATCGACCAGGAGGCCGGCGAGACGGCGATAGACATCATCATGATCTGCAATGAAATCGCGCTGCATTCCGGCCTCAGGACCGATCAGGGTGCCCCGCTGGCGCTGAATCTCGTTGATCGCCTGCTTGCCGAAGAAGATCGCGGCCTCGATATTTCCGACAGTCGCCTCGAGCTCGCTGATCCGGTCGAAGATCTGACTGCGCCAAGCCTTCCCGTTCGGCTTCATCACCGCGCGCAGCGCGCGGATCAGAACCTCTTTGGTGGCGGCAGAATCGCCTCCCCAAAAGTGTAACATGCTGAGATTGATCAAGCTCATCACGACATCGGGGTGATTTTCCCCGAAGATCCGGAGCCGCAGAGTGAGAGACTCCTCCATCAGGGCGCGGGCATCCTCACGCTCGCCGGCGAGATGGCAGATGACGCCGAGGTCGCCGAGGCTCATGGCGATGTCGGGGTGGTTCTCGCCCAGGGATCGCCGCCGGATGGCCAGCGCCTCTTCGTAATAGCGGCGGGCGGCAGGAATGTCGCCGGCGTAGCAACAAAGGGATCCGAGATTGTGCAGACCGAGGGCGACGGCGGGATGAGCGGCCCCGAGAGCATGGCGGCTGATCTCGACCGCTTGTTCGAAATACTCTCGTGCCTCGGCACTCTTGCCGAGTCTGGCCATCGTGGCACCGAGGTTGCTGAGAGTCTGGGCGATGTCGGGATGATGTGCGCCGAGAACTCTCCGCCGGATTTCGAGGGCACGCAGAAGATGGCGGCGCGCCCCGGCATATTCGCCCGCCTCTAAGCAGACGACGCCCAGATTATTGAGGATCGCCGCGACCTCCGGGTGACCTTCCCCGTGGGAGCGGATTCGCGCATCGAGCGCCCCCTCAAAATTCTTCCGCGCGCCCGCGAAATCTCCCATCCGCAGCGCGACCGTCCCGATGTTACCCCGGATTCGCGCGATATCGGGATGGTCTTCGCCATTGATCCTGATTTGGATCTCGAGTGCCTGTTCGAAATGCCCCTTCGCTTCGGAGAAGTCCGCTGCTTGGAACAGCATGACACCGAGATCGTTGAGGCTGTCGGCGACCAAGGAATGATCGGGGCCAAAAACCCCCCGCCGGATCACGAGGGCGCGCTCAAAGCATTCCCGGCCCACCCGATAGTCGCCTGCTTCCACAAGTGAGCATCCGAGATCATGCTCCACGTCGGCGACCAGCCGATCCGCGGCCCCTAACAGGCGGCCCGCGGATCGGACCGCCGCTTCGAGGTGGTGGACCGCCCCGGACGGGTCGCCATCCATTCCGAGCGCATACGCCAATTTGCGCCGTGCCAGGATGGTCTCCGTGGCGTCCTCGCCGGCGACCTCCCGCCAGAGATCCAGCGCCGCGGCGAGCGCTTCCCGCGCCGTCTGGATCTCCCCCGCGCCGATCGCCCGGTCTCCGCGGGACGTCTCGGCTTCAGCCTTGCTGCGATCTCCACTCATGGCGGCAACCTGCTTTCAGCAAACCACCCCAAAGAGACAGCCGCCGGATCCACCGCCCGAGCCTGAGCTTGGTGGTGCCGACGGAGAGAGCTTGGCCGGCGGCGGGACCGGGGCCGTGCGGCAGTAGGCTTCGCCCGTTCGCTGGTTGAACAGACATCCCGTCGAAGAGATCTTGTATGACGAATACGGATATGATGAGGCCGCCCCGTCCGGACGGTCGTGGAAATATCCGTTCTTGACGTGGTAGTTCCAACTTGACGAGACGCCGGAGAGGACCATCTCCCGATTTTCCACTCCGTTGCCCATAATGATTATAGTGACGACGGGAGCCTTCTTGTCGGTATAGACGCCAGGTTCGACGCTCCCAGGCGCTCCGGCATTTCCTTGCGGAGCCGCGGTGTTGGCGGACGGTGGAGCGGTCCCGCCCTGGATGCTCAGGCGGTTGATGCGCGGCGCCATTATGCGCCGGCACTGCCGTTCCGGCGTAGTGCCGGTGGCCTTCAGCAGCGCGCGAACGGAGATGGAGGAAAACTCGGCCAGACATTGGGCGTAGGTCTTGGGCGTGAGTGAACCGGAGGGCGGTGCCGTCACCGGCACGGACGGGATCGTCCGGCCGGGCGTGACCGCGGGGGACAGATGGGCCGTGCGATCAGCGAAAGTCGGCTCCGTTCCCGCCGCCCCCGTCCTTTGCGGGGCGACGAGGCAGTAGGTCGAATCGGTCCTGACATGATGAAAGCAGTCGTTCGGCCAGATCTCGTAGATCTCGTCATGGAAGGGAGGCGTGCCCCGTGGCCGCATACTGAGGAAGCCTCCGGCCTCATGGTAGATCCAGGCCGAACCGCCGGCACCAGATGACGCAATGCCTCGGGAGAGAATGCCGTCCGGCTTGAGGTCAATTGTGACGGCTGCGCCGGGGCCCTTCTTCTGGTAGGCGCCATAATCGAGCATCGGATAGACGCCCACCAGCCGCAGACTCGACGCCTGCTGAGCGGCCGTCATGCCGGGCCTGGTCATGGCGGCGAGCATCGACGCCTTCTCAGAATCCCACTTCAGAAGCGGCGTCTCGACGGATTTCAGGAACGAATGGAAACCGGATCCTGTCCCCACAGCCGCCGGAGCTGCCGGTGGCGTGAGGACATAGGGGTGGATATGGGGGAAAGAGAACGGCTGTCCCTTGACGATCAGGAACCAGAGCTTGGCCGCCAGCTTACTGTATCCATGACTGTTGCGGGCGGCACGGGCGAGCCAGTATTGCGCGTAGGCGACATTCTTCGGTGTGCCGCTGCCTTCGTAATAGCACCGCGCCAAAGCGATCTGGGCATGCTGTCGGCCATGGATTGCTGGTTCGCGGAACCATGGGCAGGCGATGACGTCGGCGTTCGGAATTGCCCCGGCCATGGTGATCGCCACGCCGAAATCGTAGCTGGCCTCGTCTGGGTAATGGAGCCCCTGGAAACCATGCGCCATCGCCTGATCAAGCCAATAGGCGGCGGCGAGATAATTGGTCGGCAAGCTGAATCCGGTGAGGTAGTAGTATCCAAGGTCGGCTTCCGCGTTCCCATCCCCAAGTTCGGCCGCCCTCCCCATCCAATAGGCGGCGGCCTTGTGGTGCCGAGTGCTATAGATTCCAGCCAGCTGCCGGTACGATCGGGCATTCGACGACAACATCAGGATGGCGGTGGTCTTATGCAGCGATGGCAAACGAATTGCTTTAAGTATCCCGACGGCCTTGGCGTGATCCGGCGGTTCGCCGATGCCGTAATAGGAATTGTAGGCAAGAGAATATTGGGCCTTGCCACTGCCTGCGGCGGCGGCCTTTCCGAGCCACAGAATGGCTTTCACCGGATTGGCGGGGACGCCATGTCCGGTGTCGTAGATCAGGCCGAGATCCAGTTCGGCATTCCTGTACCCCTGATTGGCGGCTTTCCTGAACCATGAGAGGGCTTTCTGGACGTCGGCCCGAATGGAGACGCGGGGCGCGCTATCCCCGCACAGGAGGATGCGTCCGAGATTGTATTCAGCTACCGGATCGCCTTGCTTCTCCCTGATAGTGAGGGCATTGAGTGCGCCTATATTCCAGTTCAACAGTTTGCCGTGACAAATCGACGGCAATGCCGGCCTCATGCCGGGCAGACCGGGCAGACGCGGTGGGACGATGCGCCCGGCGGCGATCGACGCTTCGTTGACTAGCATCGGTGCCGCGAATCCCGGAGCGGTTGCGGCGGGCGATGGCTGGGCAGGCGGCGGAAGTTTCCAATTCACCCCGCCCCCCCCCCCCCCACGCCTGATGAAGGCCTGGGCCGGCGGGGACGCTACCGCCAGGAGTGACGCTGTGATCATCAGCGAGGCGAAAAGCGTCGGTTTCATGTGGCTTCTCCTCGGTCCAGAAGTGAGGCTCAGGGCGCCGCGCCGGTCGTCTTGGGCGGGGCGATGGGTGGGGACAAATGGTTGACGCAATGGAAGAACGTCCCCTTGCTGTTGCCGCTGTCGACAAGATCGATTCGCCACTGATGCGGCCCGAAATCGATCACGGCCTGGCGCCCAAGCAGGATCAGCTCGAGCGCCAGCTTCGGATCGACAGGATGGGCATCCAGCAGATGGGGGCCGAACGCCTTGGCGGACATCGTGAAGGGAGGGAACTTGTCGACCGCGGCATTGACCATGACTTCGGGGCTCTGCCGCGTGAAGGTCTCCGCTGGATCGAGGATCATCAGCCGGAAGTTTCCACCACCGGCGACAAGATCGAACGCGCCGCCGTTCGACATCTTGGTGATCATCTGACAGGCCTCGAAGGGACCCTTGTGCTGATAGGTGGACTTCCAGGGCGGCACACTGACGGTCGAGGCATGGGAAGCCTGTGAGGCAAGCACGACGAGGACGGCGAGGGCAGCGGGAGCCGATCTGGCGCTCATGGGACGCATCCTTTCGATTTCGCAGGGTCCGCCCATATCGGGGACCCCGTCTAGATCAACGTTGGCGGGCGTCGTTTTTGACAGGTCGTCCGGCTTTTTGCCGAAATGGTGACTTGCAGCCCGGGAGAGCGCCGCTGCCCCACACCCGGGCGGGTGGTCCACCGCGGAATGGGGGCGGTTCCGCCGCCAAGGAGAGTGACAGGAGGGCGAAGGGCACCCCGGAGATCTACGGCGCTTTGCCGTTGCTGCCGGGAATCAGCAGGATGCCGGTCTGCTTCGGGGCGGGCTGGAAATGCACTCCGGGAATGCCGAGCCCGTTGATCTGCGCCGTCGAGGGGCCAAGCAGCGCGTGCTGCACGGCGAACACCTTCTTCTCCTGGGAGATGGAGGGAGGAGGCAATCCCTGCGACGGCGTGGACGCCCCCTGGGTCGGCGCAGCAATGCCCTGGCCTGGATGTGCCTGGGCCACCTGCGCGATACTTGGCATCCCGGGCCCGAGGATGGAAACCTTCGGCATCGACGGAATGGCGGGCGGGGCGAAGATGCCAGGCATCACGTGGATGGGTAGGATCAAGGGCTTGCCCGGAGCTGTCTGCCAACTATAGATGCCGAGAGCGATCCCGGGCAGCAGAAAGCCATCGAACGCCAGCGCCCCGATCAGGAACATCCGCTTCTGGTCGGGTCGCTTGAGGCGCTTGCCGAGCAGCGGCAGGATCACCAGCCACGGCACCAGCAGAAGCGCGATACCGACGCCGAACGGCATCGAATAGCCGAGCCATCCGGCCAAGATCGCCGGCGGCACGGCCCACAGGATCATGATTCCCAGCGAGGTGGTCGATTGCTTGATCATGGCTGGCCTCCTTGTGATCGAGTTCACTGTGGGAGAAAACGACAATCGCGGTCGGAATTGACATGTTTTTTACTATCCGCATTGCGCGGTTGAAATGGGGTAATACCAACCTGGGTTAAGGCCGGCTCTCCAGAGGCCAACAAACTCGTGCGTTATCAATGGCATGACCCATATGGCGAGAGTCGGTCATTCCGCAGGTTGGTATAACAGGGCAATCGGGTGAAGGAGGCCGAAAATATCGTGCGGGTGGCGATGCACCCGACGGACCAGTTCGCGGCGTTCCAGGCCATGGCCGACCAGGGCCGCAGCGTGGACGAAATCGCCAGCCGCTACGGCGTGGCGGGGCGGACGGTTGAGCAGCGGCTGAAACTGGCCCGCGTGTCCCCCGCTCTGATCGCGGCCTTCAAGGAGGACGAGATCGGCCGTGAGGCGATGATGGCCTTCACCATCACCGACGATCACGGGTGCCAGGAGCGGGTCTGGCGCACGTGCGGCGGACGGTCTTATGCGACGGACGTGCGGCGCCGACTGACCGAGGGCAAGATCAGCCGGATAGGCGGGGCGCCGAAGCCAAGTCTGACGTGCCACTGCGGCCGACTTTGAAAACTGACAGAACCAATGAGTCGTCGGCCTGGTACACTATAGGTAATAATGTAGCAGAAACCCGCCCAAACCAGCCCCGAACAAAATCTTTCCCTCGTACAACGCCCGCCAGAGTGATACACTACCCGGTGAATCCTGCCCAACCCGCCGGAGCGCCCCGTGCCCGAGCCGATCCAGCTGCCGCTCTTCCCCGACCAGGCCGCCCTGATCCGCATCCGCCCCGAACGCAACGAGTGGCGCTACTACCGCCTCGAAATCTGGCCCGACCTGTTCGGCCGCGCCCTCCTTGCCCGCCACTGGGGCCGCATCGGTACC
>JAJYAF010000053.1 GCA_021779655.1 Pseudomonadota bacterium | reverse complement strand
GCGATGCCGATACCCGCCCGCACCGCGCTCAGCATCGCTTGCAGGGAGTTCACCTCCAGCACGCCCCGCCGGGCGGTGCCGTCCTTGCGGCCTGCTTCGGCCAGCCAGTTCACGTCCGCCACCGGCGGTTTGCGGTCGCCGAACAGCACCAGGTGGTGACGGTCCAGATCCTCGGCTTTTTCCGGGGTTCCGTGTGCCTTCACATAGTCCTGGCTGGCCCATACCTGCCAGCGGATTTCCCCCAGATGCCGCTGCACCAGATCCGGCTGTCGCGGCGGGTGCATGCGGATCGCCACGTCGGCTTCCCGCATCGCCAGGTCGAGATCGGTATCGTCCAGCAGCAGCGATAGCGTGACGTCCGGATATTGCGTCATGAAGCTTTTCAGCCGTGGCGCCAGCCAGATCACGCCGAAACTATGGGTCGTGGTGACTTTCAACCGTCCCGCCGGCTTTTCCTTGCTCTCTGTCAGCAGCGCCTCGGTCATCGCGAGCTTGGCGAACACATCGCGCACGGTGCGGTTCAGGGTCTCGCCCTGCTCGGTCAGGATCAGCCCGCGCGCGTGCCGATGGAAAAGCGGCACCGAAAGCGCTTCCTCCAACGCGGAAATCTGCCGGGACACCGCGGATTGGCTGAGATTCAGCGTGTCACCCGCGTGGGTGAAGCTTCCCGCCTCCGCCACCGCATGAAATACCCGCAGTTTATCCCAGTCCATTTTCTGTCCCGACATTAGGTCTATCTCTATGCCCTATAAACTATGCATTGCGCAATGGCCTGCCATGCCCACGAAAAATTTCTTTCAGGCCCGCTCATGCCGTCTCGCCCACATGCAACGGGATCGCCGCCAGGAACTTCTCCGCCTCCAGCGCCGCCATGCAGCCGGTCCCGGCCGCTGTGACTGCCTGGCGGAAAATCCTGTCCTGCACATCCCCGGCGGCGAACACGCCGGGAATGGAAGTCGCCGTCGTGCCCGGCGTCGTGACGATGTAACCCTCCTCGTCCATCACCAGCTGCCCCTCGAACATCGCGGTCTCCGGCTTATGGCCGATGGCGATGAAAATTCCGTCTATTTCAATCCGCTGCTCCGCGCCGGTCCGCACGTCCTTCAGCCGCGCGCCCGTCACTACCGGCGGCGTGCCGGGGCCGCCGGTAATCTCCTCCACCACATGGTTCCAGATCACCGAAATTTTGGGATTGGCGAACAGCCGGTCCTGCAAAATCGCCTCCGCGCGCAGCCGGTCGCGGCGATGGATCAGCGTCACATGGCTTGCATGATGGGTGAGATACAGCGCTTCCTCCGCCGCCGTGTTGCCGCCGCCCACCACGGCGACCTTCTTGCCGCGATAGAAAAAACCGTCGCAGGTGGCGCAGGCGGAAACGCCGGCGCCCTGAAACGCCTTCTCCGAGGGCAGGCCGAGCCAGCGCGCCTGCGCACCGGTGGCGATGACCACGCTCTCCGCCTCGATCTCCGTGCCGGAATCGAGCCATGCCCTGAACGGCTGGCTGCCGAGCGCCACCCTGTTCACCACGTCCTGGACGACCTCGGTTCCCACATGCCGGGCCTGGCTTTCCATCTGTTCCATCAGCCAGGGGCCCTGGATGGTCTCGGCGAAGCCTGGATAGTTTTCGACATCGGTCGTGATCGTGAGTTGCCCGCCTGGCTGCAACCCGGCGATCAGCAGCGGCCGCAAATTGGCCCGCGCCGCGTAGATCGCGGCGGTATAGCCGGCCGGGCCGGCGCCGATGATCAAAACCCTGGTTCTTTTGATATCGGTCATGCGGAATATCCGATCTTCGAGGATGCCGCACGGTATCTGCCCTTTTTAACGTCGTTACAAGCGGGGAAGCAGGTAACAATATTGCGTGGGCCGGCCGGTCAGGCTTCAATAGCGCCATGAATCAGCGCGAAGCCGATAGCAGCATGCTCGATGAGACCGACCGGCGCATCCTCTCCGAGCTGCAAGCGGACGGCCGGATGACAAATGTCGCGCTGGCCAGGCGCGTTGGCATTTCTCCGCCGCCATGCCTGCGCCGGATACGCAGGCTGGAGGAAGCAGGCTATATTCTCGGCTATCATGCGGAAATCGGCGCGCAGAAACTCGGCTGGCAGATCACCTTCTTCGCCATTGTCGGCCTGGAGAGCCAGAAGCAGGCCGTGCTCGACCGTTTCGAGGCCCTGGTCGCCGGCTGGCCGGAAGTGCGCGAGTGCCACATGATCCGCGGCGGCGGCGATTTCCTGCTCAAACTCGTGGCGCGTGACGCCGCGCATGAAAACCAGCTCACCGCGCGCCTGACCGCCGCCCCCAGCGTCTCGCGGGTGCAGACGCTGCAAACCATCCATACCAGCCGCGCGCTGCCGGGCGTGCCGATAGACCGTAATGGCTAGGGCTTCCGCCGCGCCGGGGCGGCCCGTGGGCGGGGCGGATTTCGCCTCGCTCGCCATCCTTGGCGCGGCGGTGGCGATCGATCTGGGCTGCCGGTTCTTCCCCGCGCGGCTGCCGCCGGTTCTGCCCTTCATCTTCAACGCGCCGGTGTTTCTCTGCACCTGGTTCACCGTGCTATGGTATTTTCGGGGCCTGGGCCGCATCGCGCCGGAGCGCCGGCCGGGATCGCTGCGGCAGGCGTTTTTCCTGCTCGGCGTGTTTTCAATCTACGCCGTGCTGCAAACCCGTTTCGAATATCTCTCGCAGCATCTCTTCTCGCTCAACCGCGTGCAGGCGGTCACGCTCAGCATGGCCGGGCCGTTCTGCATCGGCATCGGCTGGATGCAGGAGGTGCTGATGGCCGGCGTCCCCGGCTGGCTGCTCGCCTTCTGCCGCTGGCCGCCCGCCCGGCGGTTCTGGCGGATACTCTCGCACCCGTTCATCGCCACGCTCCTGTTCCTGCTGAGTTCCGACATCTGGGTTGTCCCGTCGATCCATTTCGCGGCGATGATCAATCCCCCGCTATACGCCTGCATGAATCTCTCCTGCCTCGCCGGCGGGCTGCTGTTCTGGCTGATCGTGCTGGACCCTCGGCCCAAGCCCTTGAGCCGGCTCTCCTATATCGCCCGGGGCGCGCTCGGCTTTCTCGTGATGTTCCCGCAGGTTGCAGTCAGCGCCTATATCGCGCTCACCCCGCGTGACCTGTACGCCTTCTACACGCTCTGCGGCCGCATCTTCCCGGCGATGAGTCCGGCCTACGACCAGATGCTGGGCGGCATGATCCAATGGATACCGCCCGGCATGATGAACACGGCGGCGCTCATCCTCGCCTTGAACGCGATGCGGCTGAGCGAGGCCGAGAGCGATAAGCAGTTCGTCATACCGGAGGGTGCCAAAGTTTTCGAGGCGAAATGGACCGGCCGGCCCTGAGCGCGCGCAGGCCGGGGAAATTAAACGCCACGCCCCCGCCATGAGCGCAAGCGGCGGAGGGCGTGGACCGGCCGTGGAGGTATTCCTCGTTTTCCTGCGGCTCGGCCTCACCTGTTTCGGCGGCCCGGTTGCGCATATCGGCTATTTCCGCCGCGAATTCGTCAGCCGCCGGCACTGGCTGGATGAAGACGCCTTCACCAATCTCCTGGCGCTTTGCCAGTTCCTGCCCGGCCCGGCCAGCAGCCAGATGGGATTTTCCATCGGCCTGCTGCGCGCGGGCGCCTGGGGCGCGCTGGCTGCCTTTGCCGGTTTCACCCTGCCCTCGGCGATCCTGCTTGGCTTGTTCGCCCGCTACGCCCTTTTTTTCAGCGGCCGCGCCGGCTCAAGCGTCGCGCACGGCTTGAAGCTGGTCGCGGTGGCGATCGTCGCGCAGGCGGTCTGGAGCATGGCGCAGAGCCTCTGCCCGGACCGGCGGCGCGCGGCCATCGCCCTCGGCGGGCTGCTGGTCACGCTGTCTGGCAGTGGCCCGGCGGCGCAGATCGAGGTTATTCTTCTCGGCGCCGTTGCCGGCCTTGGGCTGTGCCGGGGCCTGCCGGCGGGTGTTGCGGCTCATGCCGTTTTTCCGCTCTCCCGCGCGGCTGGTTTCACCGCGCTATGCGCTTTTCTGGCGCTGCTCCTGCTGCTGCCGCTTCTGGCCAGCATCACGGGTTCGCCGGGCCTTGCCCTGTTCAACGCCTTCTACCGCTCCGGCGCGCTGGTATTCGGCGGCGGCCATGTGGTTCTGCCGCTGCTGCGGCAAGCCTTCGTCGTGCCCGGCTGGGTGGATCAGGGCAGCTTCCTCGCCGGGTATGGCGCGGCGCAGGCGGTGCCGGGGCCGCTTTTCACCTTCGCGGCCTTTCTCGGCTTTGTCGCGCGTCCGCAGCCGCACGGAATAGCCGGGGCGTTGCTTGGCGTCGCGGGTATTTTTCTGCCCGGCATGCTGGTGCTCACCGGCGCGCTGCCCTTCTGGGAGGCGCTGCGCCGCTCGCAAGCCGCGCAAGCCGCCTTGCGGGGCGTCAACGCCGCCGTTGTCGGTCTGCTCGCCGGGGCGCTCTATAACCCGATATGGACCAGCTCCGTGGCAACCCCCGCCGATTTCGGCCTGGCGGCCACCGGCTTCCTGTTGCTTACCCGCTGGCAGGCGCCGCCGTTGCTGGTGGTTGTTCTGAGCGCCCTGGGCGGTGTTCTGCTGGCGCCCGGCTGAGACGCATGCGCAGGCCGGGTGGTTTCAGCGGTTCATCAGCACGGGGAGGTCCGCGTTTTCCAGCACATAGCGCGTAACGCCGCCCAGGATCAGCTGCCGCAGGCGGGAGGAGGAATACGCGCCCATGCACATCAGATCCGCCTGGAAATCGGCCGCGGCCTGCAACAATCCCGCGCCGGTCTCACGGTCGATCGGGGCGAAGGTGACGATATCGGCCCCGACCCCGTGATAGGCGAGGTAGTCCACAACCTCCTCCGCCGGGGGGCCGTTGCGGAAATATTCCGGCGCGGTGAGCACGCGCACCGCCTCGGCGGCGCGAATGAGCGGCATGGCCGAGCCGAGCGCCGCGGCGGCATTGGACAAACCGTTCCAGGCGACGGCGATACGCCGGCCGATAATCGACGGGCGGGTGAGCGGCGCCAGCAGGACGGGGCGGCCGCTATCGAACAAAACGGCATGCAGCGCGGTGGCCGAGGCAACGTCTTCCCCGGCGGCGGGATGGGGCACGATGGTGAAATCGGCCACGCGCGCCTGGTACGCGACCGCCACCTCCTCCCGCCCTTCGATGACGCTGAAATTCGCGCTTGGCTCCTCGCTCCCGAACCGGGCCTGTTGGACCGGGATGCCATGCTGGGCGGCCGCGGCCTGGAACAGGTCGCGCAGCCGGTCCACCTGGGCGCTTCTCTCCCGATCGGCATCCGTAATGATCCGGTCGATCATGGCGCCGGGGACACCTTCGCCGGCAAGCGGCGCCATCTCATAGCCGCCGGTCCGGATATGGACGACATGCAGATGCGCCCTGGCGCGCGCAGTGAGCAACAGGGCGACATGCAGCGCGACCTCTCCCGATTCGGGGCTGCTGAGAGGAAGCAGGAATTTGCGAATCGCCATCGGTTCCTCCGAATAGGGAGCATCGTATCAAGAACGCAAGGATAGCCGGGTTTTCTGGGAAATATCAGCCTTTTTCTATACCAGCCCGATGTCCCTGGTCCGGCGCATGAGATGCTCGCCCCCATCGATATACATCGTGGTGCCGGTCATGCTGGGGGTTTGAAGAATGAAAGCGGCGGCGCGGGCGATATCCTCGGGCGTGCTGCCGCGCTTGAGCGGGTTTGCCCGCCAGGCTTCTTCGAATTTTTCCGGGGACTGGTTGGGCGCGGGAGCGGTGAGGCCGGGCGCGATGCCGCAGACGCGGATTTTGGGCGCGAGCGCCATGGCGAACATTTCGGTCGCGGCGGCAAGCGCCGCCTTGCTCAGCGTGTAGGAAAAGAAATCCGGGTTAAGGTTGGCGAGCTTCTGATCCAGCATGTTGATGACGACGCCGTGGGGAAGGGTGAGCCGCGCGGCGAAATGGCGGGTGAGCAGCACCGGCGCGGCGAGGTTGGGGCCGGCATGGGCGGCCAGATGCTGTGCGGTGACGGTGGCGGGCTTATCGTAGGCAAAATGCGCGGCGTTGTTGATGAGGGCGAAGAGCGGGCCGGCCTTGGCCACCGCCTGCTCGATCAGGCGCTCCGGCGTCGCGGGGTCGGATAGATCGCCTGAAACGACATGGCCGCCCAGGGTCTCGGCGAGCGCCCGCGCCTCCTGGCCGGAGCGGTGGGCGTGAATGACAACGGGATAACCCAGGCCGGCAACGGCGCGGGCAATGGCGGCGCCAAGGCGCCTCGCACCTCCGGTAATCAAAACTGCTCCATCCATTGCGCCGTTCTACAGCAAGTCCCGCAGCCGGTAATAGGTGGTGGCAAGCAGCAATGCCGGCACCCGGAAGCGGCGGCCGCCGGGGAAGCGTGCGTGCGGGATGGCGGCGAACACGTCGAACCGTTCCGCCTGCCCGGCGATGGCTTCGGCGGCGAGCTGGCCGGCCAGACCGGTCAAGGCCACGCCATGGCCGGAAAAGCCCTGGAGGAAGAGGATGTCGGGCGCGAGCCTGCCGAAATGCGGCGCGCGGTTGCGCGTGATATCGACATTGCCGCCCCAGCAAAATTCCACCCTCGCACCCTTGAGCTGCGGGAAGACCCGGGTGGCGCGCTTGAGCATGGACCGGGCGAGGCCGGGCGGCGGCAGGGTGGAATAGGAAACCCGGCCGCCGAAGAGCAGGCGGTTATCCGCCGAGCGGCGGAAATAATTCAGCACGAAGTTGAGATCGGCGACCGCCTCGTTGCCGGGGATGAGCGCCGGGATGTCGGCGCGCGGCTCGGTGGCGATGATATAGGTGCCGACCGGCATGACATAGCCGGCAATCGGCGCCGCGAGGCCACCGAGATACGCCCCGCCGGCCAGCAGCAGGTAGCGCGCCGAGACGATTCCAGCCCCCGTATGGAGCCTGATGCGGCTGCCACGCTCGATTTTCGTCACGCGGGTCTGCGTGTAGAGCCGGGCGCCCGCGGCCTGCGCCGCCCGGGCAAGGCCCAGCGTGTAATTGAGCGGGTGGATGTGACCGGAAAGCGGGTCTTCCAGGAGCGCCAGATAGGCCGGACTGTCGAGGCGGCCGCGCGCCTCCCCGCCTTGCAAAATGCGCCCCACCGGGGCGCCGAGTTCAGCCAGTTCCTCCTGCGCCTCCTGCAACTCGCGCACTTGGCGAGGCTTGATGGCGGCATGCAGATAGCCGCGCACGGGATCGCACGGGATGGCGAATTGCGCGATCCGGCGATGCAGCAGTTCCACCGCTTCGAGCGATAGGTTCCAGAGCAGCCGGGCGCGCTCGCGCCCTGCCAGGCGGTTCATGACGCTCTGGCCGGCGGCGAAGCCGGGCAGAGCCTGGCCGCCATTGCGCCCGGAGGCGCCCCAGCCGATATGCCGGGCTTCGAGAACGGCGGCATCGAAGCCGCGTTCGGCGAGATGCAGAGCGGCCGAAACGCCGGTGATGCCCCCGCCCACGATGGCGACATCGGTGGTGATATCGCCATCGAGCGGAGCGGTGATGAGATCAACCTTGGTGGTTGCCTCGTAGTAATTCCTGAGAGTCGTGCGAGAGTGCATTGGAAGCCGTTGCCTGGAAGCCGCTACCTGGGAAGCCGTGGCCGGGCGCGCCGGCACCCGGCCGGACGCGCGCGGCGCTAGACGTTCAACAACAGATGCTCACGCTCCCAGGAGCTGATGACGCGCAGATAAGTTTCGTATTCGAGACGTTTTACGGCGACCAGCACATCGACCAGTTTTTCGCCGAGGATTTCCCGAATCGGCCCGGAGGCGTCCATCATGTCGAGCGCGTGCGACAACTCGCGCGGCAGCGTGTATTCGCCGGAATAGGCGGAGCCGACCTGTGCCTCCGTGGGCTCCAGCTTCTCGACGATGCCGAGATAGCCGCAGGCAAGCGTGGCCGCGAAGGCGAGATAGGGATTGGCATCGGCCCCCGGCACGCGGTTTTCCACGCGCATCGCCGCAGGCTCGCCGAACGGGACGCGCAGGCCGCAGGTACGGTTGTCGTAGCCCCATTGCAGGTTGATCGGCGCGTTCGAGAAGCGCGTGAGCCGGCGGTAGGAATTCACGTTCGGCGCGAAAATCGGCATGACCGCCGGAATGTATTTCTGCAGCCCGGCGATGTAGGAGAGGAAGAGCGGGCTGGCCAGGCCATCCGGGCCGGCGAACAGGTTGCGGCCGCTGGCCGGGTCCACGATGCTCTGATGCACGTGCATCGCACTTCCCGGCTCGCCGCCCATCGGCTTGGCCATGAAGGTGGCATAGATGTTATGGCGCAGCGCGACCTCGCGGACCGTTCGCTTGAACAGAAAAACCTGGTCGGCCAGGCTGAGCGGATCGCCGTGCAGGAAATTGATTTCAACCTGCGCGGCGCCCTCCTCGTGGATCAGGGTGTCGAGGTCGAGCTCCTGCATGTCGCAGAAATCATACATCTCCTCGAACAGCGGATCGAACTCGTTGACCGCGTCGATCGAATAGGACTGGCGGCCGGTTTCCTGCCGTCCGGAGCGGCCTACCGGAGGCGCCAGCGGATAGTCGGGATCGGTGTTGCGGCCGACCAGGTAGAATTCGAGTTCCGGGGCCAGTACGGGCTTCCAGCCTTTCTCTTCGTATAGCGCAAGGACTTTCTGCAAGACTTGCCGAGGCGCCATCGGCACCGGCGTGCCGTTCGCGTATTGGCAATCATGGATGATCTGCGCCGTCGGCTCATGCGCCCAGGGGACGAGGCGGACGGTGTCAGCGTCCGGCACCAGCCTGATATCGATGATCGCGGGGTGGGTCAGCGTATCCTCCGGATCTTCCGGATATTCGCCGGTGACCGACTGGATGAAGATCGCTTCCGGCAGGCGCGGCGCGCCGCCCTGGAAGAATTTCTGCGCCGGCATGATCTTGCCGCGCGGAATGCCGGTGATATCGGGAACCAGGCATTCCACTTCGGTGATCCGATGCTCGTCGAACCATTCGTGGAGATTGATGTTACTCATTGCATCCTGCCGTCCATTTCGTCCTTGGGTTGACCGCTCCTCTCATGTCCGGAGCGGGATCGAAACGAGGCGCCTTTGGGCCGGAGGCCGGGCGGGCGGTTGATCACCCGCCCGGCAGGCGGCTATTTCAGCACGCTCGTCCAGATGTCGTTGAACAATTTGTATTGCGAGCCTTTGAGCGGCGGCAGGAAGACCAGGATTTTTTCATCCGCCGGCGAAGGGGTGAACATCTCGGTCTTCAGAATGCCTTCCAGCATCGGCTGGGCCGCCTGGTTGGGGCTGGAATACTGATTCCAGTTGGAGAGATCCGCGCCGTTCTTGGCGTCGAGAATGAAGTTGATGAACGCCATGGCAAGCTGCGGGTTGGGCGCATGCGCCGGAATCGCCATGGTGTCCACCCAGTTTTCCGTGCCATCCGTCGGCA
Organism: Pseudomonadota bacterium; assembly: GCA_021779655.1. The sequence continues at coordinate 383 of JAJYAF010000053.1, read as the reverse complement.
GGAAATATTTCAGGGTCTTGCAGCTGCCATCGGCGTAGCATTGTCCGATATCGCCGTTATACGCCATGGAAATCGCGATAAGCCCGCTTTTCATCTGGTCGCGCGCCGGCGTTTCATCGACGAAGCCGGCGAAATTCTTGCGTTTCTTGGTGGCGATGATCAGCTTCGCCGCGGCGATCCATTCGGATTTCTTGGCGCAGGTGAAACCGTAGCCGAGATAGGCGCAGGCCGATGCGATCTGGTCCCGCCCCTCGCCCTTCGGCAGCACGAACGGATAATCGGGGTTGGCCTTGGGATCGTAGAGCGCCGCCCAGCTATGGGGCGGATTCTTGATCTTGGCGGGATCGTAGACGATGCCGGTCGTGCCGGTCTGGTAGGGAACG
>JAJYAF010000052.1 GCA_021779655.1 Pseudomonadota bacterium | reverse complement strand
TCCGCGTTGATGGTCCGATAAATACGTCGCAAATCGCGGCTCGCCCGGGCGGTGACCTCAACGCGGTACGCCATCCTCGCCGCGGATATCGTCAAAAACCTGGCGAGCCGGCAGAAGACGGCCAGCACCGGCATCCTCGAGCCCTTGCCGAATGCCTTCGCCAGGGCTTGCCTCTGCTACAATGTCAAGAAGCCGCTGATAGGCTTCCGCGTCCTGGATCACTGCCGCAGCCTTGCCGTTTACGGTTAACACGACAGGGCGCTTGGTCTCCTTCAGGTGCTGCATGATTTCCGCCGAATGGTTCCGAAACGTCGTCATCGGCTGAATGTCTTTGGTGATATCCATCATCTAGCTTTCAAACAAATTACCTTATAAGGTAATTCGTTTGAATTTATGATGCAAGAAATTTCGGGCATTCTAATCTGCATTCGACACGTTGATAGACTTATCCGTCACTCAATGAATCGAGATCAAGCGCGTCGGAATCGAGGTAGGACGCGGCAGTAATTTGATCAAGAGCACGCACCAAACCTGTCGCTGTATAAAGTGATGTATCGGTGAGAAGGCTTATAAAGGCCGCGACACGTGTATCGGCATCGGTGGGAATTTCATCGAGGCGGTTGAATAGAAAGAGCAGGGTGATATTCACCCGCTCTGCATCCCAGCTAGGCTCAGCTATAACACGTATTTCGCGTGCCGCCTTAAGAAACCTTCCTTCATCCGAATTCTTTCCGTGTCGTGCCTTCACATGCTTTTGCAATGGAGCGATAAAGCTCACAAAATCGTCTGGCAGCGCTGCCCGTGCTCGTTTGCGAGCTAGCGTGCTCGCAATGCGGCGCTGTTCGCTGGCATTTTCTGCACCTTTGACGCGCTGAGCACTGAATTGTGCTAAGAGACGCTTTTCTAACGTTGTCACGCGCTCTAAGTCTGCGGCTAACTTGTTGCCACTAAGTCCAGAACAGGAAAGATAGCGGGGCATACGACCTGCTTGGACATGCCCGATCTTGCCATCATCGACTTCAATAAGCGGACAGATTTCGACAAACTCTCGATCTGCGCAGCTTCGAACGATATCGCATGTTTGACTTACAACCATAAATCCTGCGAATTCTCGACTGACGACTGCTAATCCAAGCGCCCCACCAGCTGCCGCCTGCTCTGAAGCAAGCTCCTCCGCTTCTTTTGTCCCAGGCGTCGAGAGATCGGCAAGATGGATTGCTGGCAATTCACTGGTGAGCACGATGTCGCCTTGGCGCCAGTCGCGTAAGGCCGTGTTTGTTGTTTCTACCTCCTCATTTGTCACGGAAGTTAAATCACCGCCTAAGAGGACCAGACAATCGACGATTCAGGCGAACAGGACCATCTGGCAAAGTTCCTTGGTCGCGATCTAACTGCTCCAAAATAGTTTCCGCGTCCGCAGGCTTCGTGCGTACCGTCCCAACCCGTTGACCTGTAGCAAGATTAATTGCCGCCTCGAACCGGCCTTCTGCAAGAAGGTCATAAGGCCGAACGGATCGAATATCCCGGTTCAGCAGTTTGGTGCGAGTATCATCGGCGCTGGTTGTATTTATGTGCCGGACGGCTTCAACAACCAGTCGCAACCGCTCCTCCTTGCGCGCACTAATGGCGCCACCGGCAAGCCATGTCTGAAAACTGCGACGGCTTATGCCCAGGAGAGGAGCTATCTCTTCGTTGGTCAGCCCTGAGATTTGCCGCAACTCGTTCCCCAGGTGCTGTGCCGCTGTCTCGGTTGGATTACCCTTAGAAATCGCGGCCACAGATCCAATAGGCCAGACGGTCGCGGGTGCTGCGGTTACCTGCTGTGTCAACGTGGCGATCAGTGCATTAGCGAGCAGCCCGCCTACCCCCATTAACCCGACGATCACGGAACGAGACGGCAGGCCGGTAGCATAATCATCTACCAAAATTCTAGGGGCGGGCTCACGGTCGATTAATTCGAGGCCGCTTCCGCTCGACCGCCAATCTGTACGATCGTAACGTAATGCCGCGCTCATTTGTCCCCCTTGAAGTTGTTAAGCCCTTCCTCCGTCATTACCCATCGGAATACCGCATAAGCGCGTTCTGATAGCCTTTGGAAGGCTTCTGACAATGACGACGCATCAAAGCGGCGTTGATCTCCGGAAAAGATGTCCAGGTCGAGTAGCCAGCTTGGAGTGGGTACAGGTTCAAAGAGACCAGGATCAATAGTCGTTCCACCTGGAATGATACCCCATCGTAGCAGCATCCCCCCTTCCTCAACCTGAATATTAGCCTCGCTGATAGCTTGGCTCACATGCTCGCGGTATTCCGGTAAAGCTACCCCAATTAAATTCGCTCGAATCCACTGAGGTAGCTGATCAATGCCTTCACCGTCAATACGATTGAGAAATCTTGCGCCAATGCGCAAGACGAGGCCAGGCGAGTAAGTATCCTCGACCCATCGCAACAGTTGTGCCCAACGTTCCATGAAGGCTAGACGACCTGGATAGGCAAGGGTTTCCAATGTGATCGCATCCGAAGTGAGAGAGGCGATAAATGTCTTCGGGGCATCACTGAAGCGCCACACGTTGGACGCCACTGGTTGAAAACTAGGAGCGTTTTCGGAAAGGGCAAGCTGTAGCCTATGCGCCGTAACCTGCTCTAGCAAAGGGTATTGCCTGCGCATAAGCTCCTGAAGCGGGGCCACCCCTTCTTTGCTATCAATCTTAAGGACGCTTGAAAAGCGTGCCTGGACGAGCACACGAATAAGGGGAGAGTTTGCCAGCAATATCTCCCGTGGGGCGGGACCGCCCCACGGCGATGGCAGCGTAGCTGTCATAACACATCCTCCATTATGTGAAGTATAGTGTGAAGTGAACGAGTTGCAATCCCGTTAACGCCTAAGATTCCCTGTATTGCGTTATTTGGGGCACTCATTGGGCTTTTATCGCGGCGATGATGGTGCCGCTAAGCCATCCTGAAAATTTTCCTAATCCAATCAGGGGAAAGTGGGCAAGCTTAAAATGCCATGCGAAAGCCCACCCAATATGAGAGGTGCCTAGCTCCGGTCGAGAGCGTCCTCCAATTCGTCCATAGTAGCATGGTCGTATCTTTTGAGCATCTGCAGCGCCTTATGCCCACTGATGGCCGCCAGCCGAGAGGTTGTGAGCCTGCCTCCACGGCTCATCCGGCTAGAATGCACTTATAAGGAGCCAAATCGCAAATCACTGCACTTATACCAACCCGCCTTGTCATCGACTCTTCGTGTCCCGGGGCGGGCTGGTATAAGCTTTTGATTTTGGCGCGCGGCCGCCCCGCCAGCCCCGCGCGAAACCGGTCAGCCTTAAGGCTGACCGGTATTACAAAGGCAAAATCCGGTGCGCCGACAAAGGGTTAAGTGCTTGAATTGATTGAGTAGGAGATGCAGTTTCCGAAGAGAATCGACACCGGAGGGCGCGGACGGAATCGATGCTCATGCGCCGGATAGAAGCGCCTGCTCCGCCTCGCTGAATATACGGGCGCGGGTTAAAAACCGCTCTTCGCGCCCGTTATCCAGGCTGAACATGCCGCCACGCCCCGGCACCACGTCCAGGATGAGCTGCGTATGCGCCCAGGCCTGCCCCTGCGCGCGGCCGATATAAACCGGCATCTTGCTGGCCTTCCGCCGCATCGAGGATGGCATCCCGGCGGTTATCCGGCACGGCCGCGAGGCCACACTTTGACATATTCTGCATAATATGTCAGATTGTCAAGATTCGGCAAACCGGCGCCGGTCAGCAATGGGCATGGAAGCGATGGACTCCAAAGGTATCGTCCTTGTCACGGGAGGATCGGGCTATATAGCGGGCTTCTGCATACTCCAACTCATGCGCGAAGGCTGGCATGTCCGCGCCACACTGCGCAACCTGGCGCGCGACGCCGAGGTCAGGGCTTGGCTCGACGCGGCCGCATCCGATCCCGAACGCCTGCGGTTCGTGTCCGCCGATCTCAACGGCGACGCCGGCTGGAATGAAGCGGTTCGGGGTGTTTCCCACGTGCTTCACGTCGCCTCGCCGATCCCTACCGTCAATCCTCACGACGACGAGGAATTGATCGCGCCGGCCCGCGACGGCACGCTGCGCGTCTTGCGCGTGGCGCGTGATGCCGGCGTGAAGCGGGTGGTGGTGACCTCATCCACCGCCGCGATCTGCTACGGCCATGGCAGCCGGGAAAAGCCCTACACGGAGGCGGAATGGTCCGACCCGAAGAACCTCCGGGATAGCTCGGCCTACGAACGCTCCAAGACCTACGCGGAACATGCCGCCTGGGATTTCATGAAGAGGGAAGGCGGTGCGCTGGAGATGACGACGATCAATCCCGGCGCGGTGCTGGGCCCGGTGCTCGGCCCCGACTTCTCCGCCTCCATCGAGATCGTGCGAAAGCTTATGGACGGTTCTGTTCCCGGTTGCCCACGCATGGGGTGGCCGCTGGTCGATGCCCGCGACATCGCCGACCTGCACATACGCGCGATGACGCACGCCGACGCAGCGGGCCAGCGCTTCCTGGGGGCCGGGGAATTTCTGTGGATGGCCGACATAGCAAAGCTTCTGCGTGAACGGATGCCGGAAATCGCGAGGCGCGTTCCCAAGAGAAACATTCCTGATTGGATGGTGCGCCTCACCGCGATCTTCGACGGAACTCTGCGCTCGCGGCTCTTCGAACTCGGTAAGAAGCGTGCGGTGGACGCCTCCAAGGCCAAGCGGGTGCTGGGCTGGGCGCCACGCCCGGCCGCCGATACCATTACCGATTGCGCACAGAGTCTTATCGCGCATAAGCTTGTACCCGCGGCCGCGAAAGGCCGCTAACGAAATCCAATGAGAAGATAGCCATGATCGTTGTCGAAGGGTGAGTGCGACTCGCGCCGGGCGAAGTGGAAACCTTGCTTCCTGATGACCTGCTCCGCCAGAGTCACCAGATCAAGGGCAAGGTCGCGCGGCACGAACAGCCTGCTACGCTTGCGGCCCGGAAGAGTTGAAGAAACGCGAGGCACTGACTTCACGCCCTGGCCTTGGATTCCTCCTGTACCGGCGCGGAAACCTTGGGCGGGCCATATACCGCGCGGGCGCGCTTCATGAAGGCATGCACCATGACACGCACCGCCTCGGTGAACACCGCGCCGATCGCCTTGCGCAGGATGAAACTGCGAAATTCGAAATCGACATGGAAATCCACCACGCAGCCCTGCGCGTCCGGCGTGAATTTCCACTGGTTGTGCAGGTATTTGAATGGGCCGTTTTCATACTGCACCTTGATCGCGCAAACTCCGGTCGCATCGGGGTGGTGCAGCGCCACGCGGCTGGTGAAGCTCTCGCGGAACGGGCCGAAGCCGATGGTGAGATCGGCCAGCAATTCGTCGCGCGTTTGCGAACGCACGCGCGCGGCCACGCACCAGGGCAGAAACTCGGGATATCTGCCGACATCCGCGACCAGGTCGAAAAGCTGCTTGGCCGCATAAGGCACCAGCTTGCGCTCGGTATAACTGGTCATGGTCAGGCCGCGAGCCGCCCGGCGCGGGCCGCGCGCAGGGCGGCGAAATCGGCGTCCGCGTGGTAGGAACTGCGGGTGAGCGGCGTGGCCGAGACCAGCAGAAAACCCTTGGCGCGCGCCATCGCGGCATAATCGGCGAACTCCTCGGGCGGCACGAAGCGCGCGACGGCCGCGTGCTTCGCCGAGGGCTGGAGATACTGGCCGAGGGTGAGAAAATCCACATCGGCGATGCGCAGATCGTCCATCACCTGGGCGATTTCCGCCTTGCTTTCGCCAAGCCCCACCATCAGCCCGGATTTGGTGAAAAGGCGGGGCTCAAGCCGCTTGGCCTGGTCCAGCAGGCGGAGGGACTGGTAGTAGCGCGCCCCCGGGCGGATGGCGGGATAGAGCCGCGGCACGGTTTCCAGGTTGTGATTGAACACGTCCGGCCGGGCCTGCGCCACTACCTCCACCGCGCCCGGCTTGCGTAGAAAATCCGGGGTGAGGATTTCAACGGTCGTTTCCGGCGCGGCGGCGCGGACGGCCGCGATCACTTCGGCGAAATGCGCGGCCCCGCCATCGGCCAGATCGTCACGGTCCACCGAGGTGATGACCACATGCCGTAGCCCGAGCGCCGCGATCGCCTCGGCCACGCGCGCGGGCTCGGTTGCATCGAGCGGCGCGGGAATGCCGGTGGCCACATTGCAGAAGGCGCAGGCGCGGGTGCAGACCTCGCCCATGATCATCATGGTGGCGTGGCGCTGCGACCAGCATTCGCCGATATTCGGGCAGGCCGCCTCCTCGCACACGGTGGCAAGTTTTTGCCGCCGGATCACTTCCCGTGTTTCATGGAAAACCGGGTGCGAGGGCGCCTTGACCCGTATCCAGTCCGGCTTGCGCTGGATGGGATTGTCCGGGCGATGCCGCTTCTCCGGATGGCGCGGCCGGTGGTCGATCTCGATACGGGTGGTCATGGGCGGCATTCTCACATGAGAATTTTTACACGGTAATTCTTAGACGGTAATTCTTAGACGGGGGCGCACGAAAGGCATACGGGGCACCCTAATCCATGGGGGCCAGGGCTTAAAAGTGGATAACCCGGCCATAGGCGTCAAGCACCGCCTCGTGCATGGCTTCGGAGACGGTGGGGTGCGGAAACACCGTTTCCATCAGCTCTTTCTCGGTTGTTTCCAACTGCCGGGCAATGACGAAACCCTGGATCATTTCCGTCACCTCCGCGCCAACCATATGCGCGCCGAGCAGCGCTCCGGTTCGCGCGTCGAACACCGTTTTCACGAAGCCTTCCGGCTCGCCCATGGCGATGGCCTTGCCGTTGCCGATGAAGGGGAAATGGCCGGTTTTGAGCGCAAATCCCGCCTGCTTCGCCTGCGCCTCCGTCAGCCCGACGGAGGCGACCTGCGGCCGCGCATAGGTGCAGGCCGGAATGTTGCCGGTGCTGAACGGATGCGGATTGCATCCGGCGATCGCCTCCACGCAAACGATACCCTCGTGGCTCGCCTTGTGCGCAAGCCAGGGCGGCCCGGCGAGATCGCCGATGGCATAGACCTGAGCCTCCCCGGTGCGGCCGAAGCCGTCCACCACCACATGCGTTTTCTCCACCCTCACCTTGGTGCCCTCAAGGCCGAGATTCTCGACATTGCCCACGATGCCGACGGCGGAAATCACACGCTCGGCGGTGATTTTCTCCTGCCTGCCCGCGATCTCCAGGGTAACCGCTACTGAATCGCTCCCCTTCTCCAGGCCTTTCACGGTAGCGGAGGTGAGGATTTTCATGCCCTGCTTCTCGAATGCCTTGCGCATGAAGGCCGAGACTTCGGCATCTTCCACCGGCAGGATACGGTCGAGCATTTCCACGATCGTGACTTCCGCGCCGAGGTTCCGGTAAAAGCTCGCGAATTCAATGCCGATCGCGCCGGACCCGATGATGAGGAGCGATTTTGGCATCCGCTCCGGCACCATTGCCTCGAAATAGCTCCAGATCAGCTTGCCGTCGGCCTCGATACCGGGGATCTGCCGGGGCCTGGCGCCGGTGGCGAGGATGATGTGCGTTCCGCCGAGCGTTGCGACATTCCGGCCTTCCTTGCTCACTTCGAGCCTGCCCGCGCCGGCGAGCTTGCCGAAGCCGTCGATGACGGTGACGTTATTTTTCTTCAACAGATACGCAACGCCGGAGGAAAGCTGTTTCGCTACGGCGCGCGAGCGTTTGACGATTGTTCCGATATCGAAGGAGATATTATCGGCCTGGAAGCCGAATTCCGGAAGGTGGTCCAGCAGATGCTTGATTTCCGAGCTGCGCAGCAGCGCCTTGGTGGGAATGCAGCCCCAGTTGAGGCAGATGCCGCCCAGATGCCTGGCTTCGACGAGCGCGGTTTTGAGCTTGAGCTGGGCCGCGCGAATGGCCGCCACATATCCGCCCGGACCGCCGCCCACGACGATGACGTCGAAATTCCGCTCGTCCGCCATTGCAGCGCTCCTTACAGCATCAGGCTCAGGGGATCTTCGATGATGGTCTTCAGCGTCGCCATGAAAGCCGCGCCGAGCGCGCCATCCACCACGCGGTGATCGCAGGAGAGCGTGCAGGTCATCATGGTGGCGATGCCAAGCTGGTCCGCTTTCACGACCGCACGTTTCTCTCCGGCGCCGACCGCGAGGATCGCGGCCTGCGGCGGGTTGATGATGGCGGAAAATTCCGGCGTGCCGAACATGCCGAGATTGGAGACGGAAAAACCGCCGCCCTGGAATTCCTCGGTCTTCAGCTTGCCCGCCCTGGCGCGCGTGCCAAGCTCCTTCATCCGGTTGCTGATCGCGGCAAGCCCGAGCTGATCGGCCTTGCGGATGATCGGCGTGATCAGGCCATCGGGAATCGCGACGGCAACCGAGATATCCACATCCTCGTATTGCAGAATCGCGTCCCCGGTGAATGTGGCATTGACCTCCGGATGGCGGCGCAGCGCCACGGCACAGGCCTTGATGACCAGATCGTTGACCGAAAGCTTATAGGCGTCAGGCCCTTCCTTCGGGGACCGCAGATTGAGATCGGCCCTCAGTTTGAGCAGCGCATCGATTTCGAAATGTCCGACCAGGTAGAAATGCGGAATCGTTTGTTTCGCTTCGAGTAGCCGCCGGGCGATGACCCGGCGCATGGTGGAAAGGGGGATCTTCCGGTGCGGCGCGGTGACAGGCTGCGCCAGGGGTCCGGCCTTATCTTCCATGGTGGCGGGCTGGACGGGGGCGGGCTGGGCTGCGCCGGAGGATAGCGCCGCCTCGATATCGGCCTTGACGATCCGCCCGTTCGGGCCGCTGCCCTTTAGCGCCGTCAGCGCGATACCCGCCTGTTTGGCCATGCGGCGCGCGAGCGGCGATGCGAAAACGCGATCCTCCGCCGTCTCGGGCGCCTCGGGTGTTTCCGCGGCCTTCGGCCCAGGCTTGGGCTCAGGCTTCGGCGTCTCCTCAGGAGCCGCCGCTACGGGTTGCGCCGCCTCGCCGGAGGCGGGAGCCTCCACCTTTTCATCCTTGCCGGCTGTCAGAATCCCGATAACGGTATTGACGGCAACACCCTCCGTGCCATCGGGGACGAGGATTTTGGCCAGGTAGCCTTCATCGACCGCTTCCACCTCCATGGTCGCCTTGTCGGTTTCGATCTCGGCCAGCACGTCCCCGGATTTTACCTCGTCGCCCTCCTTCTTCAGCCATCTGGAAAGCTTGCCCTCCGTCATCGTCGGCGACAGCGCGGGCATCAGGATGTTGGTGGACATTCGGCGACCCTTCAGATGATTTTCTTGACCGCGTCCACCACCCAACCGGGTTGCGGCAGCGCGAGTTTTTCGAGATTTGCGGCATAGGGCATCGGCACGTCCAGTCCGGTGACACGCGTTGGCGGCGCGTCCAGCCAGTCCCAGCAATGTTCCGTGACCGTCATGGCAATCTCCGCGCCGATCCCGGCGAACGGCCAGCCTTCCTCCACGCTCACGATACGGTTGGTCTTCTTCACGCTGGCAACGATCGTGGCCACATCCAGCGGACGGAGGCTGCGCAGGTTTATCACCTCCGCCGCGATTCCCTCGCCGGCCAGCGCATCGGCCGCCTTCATCGCCACATCCACCATCATGGAAAAGGCGACCAGCGTTACATCCCCTCCCTCGCGCTCCACCTTGGCCTTGCCCAGGGGCAAAACGAAATCCTCGGATACCGGGCATTCGAAGCTGTGGCCGTAGAGGATTTCGTTTTCCAGGAAAATCACCGGGTTGGGATCGCGGATTGCGGCGCGCAACAGCCCCTTGGCATCGGCCGCCGACCATGGCGCGAGGACCTTAAGCCCCGGGCAATGCGCGTACCACGAAGCGAAGCACTGGCTGTGCTGCGCGGCCACGCGGGCGGCGGCGCCATTGGGGCCGCGAAAGACGATCGGGCAGCTCATCTGTCCGCCGGACATATAGCGGGTCTTG
>JAJYAF010000051.1 GCA_021779655.1 Pseudomonadota bacterium | reverse complement strand
AAGGATGCGATGGAAGAGCGCGTCGTCGGCCAGCCGCATGCGATGGAAGCGGTGGCGCAGGCGATCCGCACCAGCCGCGCGAAGCTCACCGATCCGCGCAAGCCGATCGGCGTGTTCCTGATGGTGGGCACATCCGGCACCGGGAAGACCGAGACCGCCCTGACGCTCGCCAACCTGCTTTATGGCGGCGAGCAGAACATGACCACCATCAACATGACCGAGTTCAAGGAAGAGCATAAGGTCTCGCTGCTGATGGGCAGCCCGCCCGGCTATGTCGGCTACGGCGAAGGCGGCATCCTGACGGAAGCCGTGCGCCGCCGCCCCTATTCCGTCATTTTGCTGGATGAGATGGAGAAGGCGCATCCGGGCGTGCAGGACGTATTTTTCCAGGTGTTCGATAAAGGCAACATGAAAGACGGCGAAGGCCGGGATATCGACTTCAAGAACACCGTCATCATCATGACATCGAACGCCGGCACCGATTTGATCGACAAGCTGTTCGCCGACCCCGAGACCGCGCCGGATGCGGCCGGGCTGGCCGAAGCGCTGCGTCCGGAACTGATGAAATACTTCAAGCCCGCCTTCCTCGGACGCGTGACGCTGGTGCCATACTTCCCGCTATCGGATGCGGTGATCCGCCAGATCGTGCGGCTGCAACTGAACAAGATCTCGAAACGTGTGAAGGAGGCCTACAAGGCCCGCTTCACCTACGCGCCGGAACTGGTGGAGACCATCGCCGCGCGCTGCAAGGAATCCTCCTCTGGCGCGCGCAACGTGGAAAATATTCTCTCGCGCTCGCTGCTGCCGGAACTTTCCGCCGAGGTTCTGGCCCGCATGGCCGCGGGCGAGGGGATAGACAATATATCGGTCGGTATCAGCCCCGGGGGGGCATTCAGCTATCAGCTTAGCTGAAACAATTGGTCTTCAATTCCCATAAAGGTCCTTATCAAGGAGCAACACAATGTCGATCTATATGAAATATTCCAGCCCCGATGTGAAGGGCAACGTAAAGACGGCCGGATTCGAGGAGCAGATCGAAGTCTACTCCTTGAATTGGGGCACCGCCCGCGCGGTCAGTGTCGCGGTTGGCAAGTCCGGCAACCGCGAATCGAGCACGCCGAGCGTGAGCGAAGTAACGTTGACCAAGGAACTCGACAATGCTTCCGGCGGCCTTTTGAAGGAAGCCTTCAGCTCCAGCACCAAGGCCAAGGTCACCTTCGCCTTCGTCCGCACGGATGAAACAGGTTCCAAGGAATATTTAACCGCAACCCTGACCGATGTCGCGGTCACCGCCTATAGCATCGCCAGCGGCGGCGACCGCCCGACCGAGCAGCTCAGTCTCAGCTTCATCAAGATCGAGTGGAAATTCATCCCGGTCAAGCCCGATGGCACGGACGGCTCAGCCTTCCCGGTGACCTATGATCTCACCACGCAGAAACTGGTCTGATCCCGAATCAAGGGCCGCTGGCGCCGGCACGGCCGGTGCCGGCATCTGGCAGCCAAAACCGTGTCGGCGTGCAGCTTTGGCGCATGCAGCGGCTCAGTTCACCTGCTGATTCATTCTTATCCGCTAACAACGACTCAAGAGGTGGCCAATGAAGCAATATGTCGACAAGGTCCGGCAGACCGCCATCGCCGCCGGAGGCAGCTATATTCCGTATTCGCAAATGCTCGAGCCGACCAACACGATGATCAAGATGTTGCCGGCAACGGAGGATGGCATTTGCCAGGCGCTCTGCGCGAAATGGATCGCCGAGCATGCAAATGAAGGCTCCCTGTGGAACTGGCTTTTCACACCGGGCACCACCAATGTCCAGTTTGGCAAAATCGCCAATCTGATGGTGAATTTCAATGAAAGTGTAACCACCAACAAAAAAAGTACCGCCTTCAACACCACCGTCACACGCTCGAAGGGCCAGGAAAAACTGATCTGGCAGGATGTGGTGACCGAGAAATACCTGGCGCTCTACGGGGTCATCCGCCGCGGCATGGCGCGAACGAAAATGAGCTCCCGCTGGTCAATGAAAAAGGGCAGCGGCCTCGGCTTTGAAATCGGCAAGGATCTCAACCCCGCGCTGTGGAACGGCCAGAATTTCTATGTGCTCATCTCCATCCTCGGCAAGGGTGGCGGCCACGCGCTCTGTGCCTTCATCGGTTCCAAGGATATCGCTTTCTTCGACCCGAATTTCGGCGAATTCTATTTCACGGATCGCGCAAGTTTCCTGAAGTTCATCAAGACATTCTGGGAGAAATCGGGCTACGGGAAGGATTTCAACAGCTATTACCTGCTTGATTTCGGCAAGCGTATCGCCTCGCGCTGAAATTGCCGGTTCTAACCTAACGTTAGAATCTTCCGCGAATCGCGGAAGATTCTAAACCTCGATCACCACGGCGGTTACGTTGTCGTTCACGCGGTGGGCCAGCGCCGCGTGGATCAGCAGCTCTGTCGGCGGCACACCGGCCGGCGCGCCGAGCAGATGATGGATCTCCTCCCCGCTGAGCGTCTTGCTCAGCCCGTCGCTGCACAGCAGAAACCGGTCCCCCTGCTGAGTCTGGCCGATTACCTTGTCCAGTTCCAGCGTCTCGTCCTCGGCGCCGACCGCGCGGGTGATGACATTCGCATGCGGGTGCCGCTCCGCTTCTTCCGGGCGCAGCGCTCCGGCATCCACCAGTTCCTGCACCAGGCTATGGTCGCGGGTGATCTGCTGAAGTTTTCCGCCCCTGAGCAGATAGGCCCGGGAATCCCCCGCCCAGAGACAGGCGAAATGCGTGTCCCGGATTATCAGCCCGACGAAGGTTGAGGCGATCATGGTGTTGCCGCCACGCCGTGCGGCTTCCTCGCGCAGGGCCGCGTGCACCTCGGCGATGCACGCGCGGGTTCGCGAGAGCAACTCCGCCGCGCCCAGATTCGGCGGCAGGCGGGAGAGCGCCTGTACGATCATGCCGGAAGCAAGTTCGCCCGAGGCATGTCCGCCCGCACCATCCGCTACCGCCCAGAGCCCGAGATCGGGCCGGGCGAGCATGTTGTCCTCGTTATGCTTGCGGACCGCGCCGGCATCCGTCAGCGCCCAGGAATGCGGCATCAGCGTTGTTCCCTCATCCCCGGACGGTCGCGCAGCATCATCTCGGCATAAAGGCCCGGGGTTAAAAGCGTTTGAACATCGAAGCGCCGCGGACGCACGAGCGGACTGCCCTCCGTCCACCAGCCGGACGGCGGCAGCGGCGCATCCGCCACCGGCCCCGCCAAAACCATGGCAATCGCCTCGCGCGGCTTGTCCTCCACCACCGCCGCCATCCCTTCCGCTTCCGCCATCGCAAGCCAGCCCCCCCCGGCCGCGAGCGCTGCCATATCATCCGCCACGGCCGCCACAATGAAGGGGTAGTGCCGTCCGGCCTTGTCCATGCTGGGGAGCCAGACGCCGAGCGCCGCGCGGCCCGCCCACGCCTGCGGCGGCAGAAGAAAGCGCCAGACCGGCGCGGTCATCCAGGCTTGCTCCCAATCCTCGCCCAGCGCCGCGCGGGACCGGACAAGGCAGTCCCGGCACCAATGATCCAGCGCTGCCACCATCGCCTCGGGCAATCCGGCCCGCACGAAATCCCCGTACGCCGGCAGCTTGCCAAAAAACCCGGTCAGCGCGGGCTGGAACGCGCTCATCCTTGCAGGCTGGGACAGCGGAAATCGGTCAGTATCCCGGGAGCGAAGGGATTGAGCACCGAATTCGCGCCGATGCCGTAGCTTACGCTATGCCCGCCGATAGTGAAGGTAAGCGTGTACTGATCGGACGACCCGTTCTCCGTCAGACTGCCCTGCGAGAAGAGATGGAACAGCGCCCAGGGGCCGGAAGCATCGATCTCCAACGGGCTGCCTCCGCCCGCCGGGGTGATGATCAGCCGCGCCGTCTGCATGCCGTCCGCTCCGGGCCAGGTGATCGTCGTCGGCACCTGCGGGCCGTGCGCGTAGGAGATGTTGAGCACGCCAAGCTCAAGTTGCGCCTGCGTAGCTCCGGCATCGAGAGATCTCGGAGTCAGGCTGAACTGTACGCTCGGCGTCCCGCCCGCGGCAAAGAAAAGCTGCTTGATCGTCTCCGCCCGCTGAAATTCAGCCAAAGCACCCTGGCTGATTGGCGGCGTCACGCCGTTTACCGCCTCCACGCGCCAGGTTTGGCCAGACATATCGACAAAAGGCTGCACCTGCTGGGTGAAGAAACTGTCGAGCAGCCCGTTCGGGGCGAAAAGATGGGTGAAATCCCCGAGCGGGATGTCGCTGCTGGAATCGGGCACGAACGGATAGCGCCCGGCCACCGCCTGCTGGCAAAGCTGGGCCGGGCCGGAAGCGCCGTTGAAGGCAGCCGCGGCAGCCTTGGCGGCATTACCGCCGCGCAAGCCGTTGGCATTCATCACCATCTCCTCCAACCACCGCGCGACCGGCTGCGGGTCGGTTGCCGCCTCCGCCTGCAGCAGGGAAGCTGGGTCGCCGCCCGCTGCAGGTGCGGCCGGCGCGCCTCCCGGTGAGGCCGAAGCCAATACGGCCAGCTGTTGCTGCAGGCTGTTGACGAGACTGAGCGTCAACGACATGGGGGCGCCCGCCCCGCCCGCGCTATAGGCGATCAGCGGCGCGTAATAGGCATCCACGTCCGAGCCCGGGGCTGGCGCGCCGCTTGCGGCTCCGCCGCCACCGATCAGCCCCTGAAGCGCCGCGGTATCGGCGCTTACCGCGCTCGCGCCGGGAAATGCCGGGGTTTTTCCGGCAGACGTTGGCGGCAGCGCGCCCTTGGAGAGCTGCAACTCCGTGCCGACGCTGCTCAGGAGCCGCTGCATCGGCGATTGCGGAGAGCCCAGAATATAGAGATTCTGCACCGCCTGCCCGATATTCGTGGCCGGTTTCAGGTCCAAATCCCCGAGCATCGCGTTCCACTGCACTTCGTAATCGGCCTCGTAGAGCTTGATGACGTTCTGCTCTAAATTCTGCATGTCCGGGCTGGCGGGATCCACCTGCTGGCCGGGGCCCAATACCCAGCTTTCATCCGCAACGTCCTGGGTGGCGTGGGTGAGGGCAGGCAACAGCACGAATTGGAAACCGCGCACCGTATAGAACCCGGGCACGCCGTCGGTAAGCGGCTTGCCGGAGGCGCGGATGAACAGCGGCACTCCGGCCGGCCCCATGGCCTGCGCCGGAACCCAGGCCGGCGTTGCCCCGGCAGCGGCGGAATCGCGGATACGGGAATAAACGCGTTCCGCTAACGAAACCCGACTGAACGTGGCGCGCGCCGCTTCCACCAGCGCGCCGTCCAGCGGCACCTGCGGCAATGGCGCGTTCAGCAGCGCCACCAGATGCTGCATCAGATCATCGCGCACCGGCTGGCCGGCAAAACCGGGATAGAGCCGCTGCCAATCCAGCTTCATCCAGGCCTCGACCAATGGCCTGTCCAACGGCCCCTGCCCGCCGAGAATGAGATAAACCCGTGTCACCTGATAGAGATATTCGGGCCGGTCGAACCCGCCGCGCATCTCCGCCTCAAGCTGCAGGATCAGCCGCGGCAGAAAAATATTATCGAGCGCGTTGACATAAAGCGCGTTCGCTCCGGTGGCCAGCTTCGCTCCCTGATTCAGGCCAAAGCCCATCGCCCCATGCCTGGCGGTATCGCCCGGGCCGAACGGCTGGTTCCGCGCCGCGTCCAGCAGCGGCAATATGGAAGGCAGGTAGGAATCCCGCACCGGATCGAGCGGCAGCGCCCCGGCTTCGGCGTCGTACTGCATCACCGCCGCTTTGCCGGCCGCGATGGCGGCGGCATTCTTCGAACGGCTGATGAGCAGCCCGCCCGCCAGCGCCAGAAACACCAAGGCCACGGCGGCATAGCCCAAGGACAGGACCAGCACACGGCGGCGGCGCTGTGCGGGGTTCTGCCCGGCCAACATCGCCTCGCCGAAAATCACCTCCCGCAACAGCCGGGCGAGGAAATAGCTGCGCCCGGAGGCGGCGCGCAACGATGGCGCACGGCGCTGGTCGATCCCGAACGCCCGGGAGAGCGCGCCGGTAAGACGGTCGATCGGCGTACCCTCCTGCGTTCCGGAAGTAAAATAAACGCCGCGCAGATAAGGCGCCGGATCGAGCGCCGAACCGCCGAAGGCCTCGGCCAGAAATTCGTTCAGCGGCGCTTCCAGGCTTGCCACCTGGGCGGGGAAGCCGGCAATCAGCGCCCGCCGGTCGGGGCTGCGCTCACGCTGCAGCAGGTCGATGAGCCTCTCATCCAGGCGCTGCAACAGCAGCTTGAATTCGCCATCGAATTTCTGGACCGGGTTGGTCTCCCGTATGGCGAAGGTCGTGCCCCAGACCTGCGCGCGCTTCTCCTGATCGAGATCGTCGAAAAACTCCGTGAATCCGGTGAGTAGATCCGCCTTGGTGAGCAGGGCATAAACCGGAAGTTTGAGATTCAGCCGGCCGGTGAGCTCCTTGATGCGCTTGCGGATGGCACGCGCATGGGCCAGGCGCTCCTCGCGCGGGGCGGCGGCGATATCCATCAGCGAAATCGCCACCAGAACGCCATTCAGCGCCTGGCGCTGACGGGTGCGTTTCAGCAGATCGAGGAAGCCTTCCCAGCCCGCCTTGTCGGTCGCGGCGTCGGAATCCTGCGTGGTGTAGCGCCCGGCGGTGTCGATCAGCACCGCCTGCTCGGTGAACCACCAGTCGCACAGCCGGGTGCCCCCCACGCCGGCCACCGCACCCTGCCCCAATTCGGCCGCCAACGGAAATTTAAGCCCGGCATTCAACAGCGCCGTGGTTTTGCCGGCGCCCGGCGGACCGATGATCACGTACCACGGCTGCTCATAAAGATAACCGCGCGAGCCGCTCGCCTTGCGCAGCAGCGCGAGCGAGGTTTTTAGTTTTTCGCTGAGCGCGGCGCGTTCTTCCTCCTCCGCCTTGCCCGGCGCGGCGGCCCCGGCATCCGCCACGCCCCGCGCGAGATCGGCATCGCGCTGCTTTCCGCGCCGATCCAGCAACATATTACCACCGAGCCAGACCAGAAGAACGACAAGGATGATGACCAGCCGGACGACGATGCCCGCGAGCACGCCGATGAACGGCGCGAAGAACCACACCAGCGCCGCCAGCACGAGAGCGGCGGCGCCGCTCAGAAACCAGCGCGAGGCAAAAAAACCGAAGGTCTTGCGCATGATGGCTCAGGTTCCGGAAAGATGGTTCAATACGATTTCGATCCGGCGATTCTGCGCGCGCCCGGCAGCGGTAGCGTTGCTGGCCACCGGGTCGGCATCGCCCATGCCTTTCGCTGTGATGCGGCTCTCATCGCCGATCGTCTGGTCCAGAATCGAAGCCGCCGCCTCGGCGCGGGCTTGCGAGAGCTCAAAATTGGAAGGGAATAGCAACGTATGGATCGGCTCGTTGTCGGAATACCCCGTTACCACGACATTGCCGGTTTCCCTGGCCAGCGCCGCGCCGATTTTCTTCAGCAACGGCACGTCGCCGCTTTCAACCGTGGCGCTGCCGGAGCCGAACAGGCCCTGATTGTTGATACGCACGATCGGCTGGTGCGTGGTGCCGAGCACGCTCACTTTGCCCGCCGCGATTTCGGGCTGCAGAAAGCCGGCAAGCCGGTCGAGGATCGTCGGCCCTGCGGGGGCGGGTTCCGGCGGCGCCACCACCGGCTGGGCGCGCACGATTTGCGGCATGCTGGCCAAAGGCGCGGTCACCTGCGCCTGCAGGACAGTGTCGGATCTGGCGCTGAGCGAGAACAGGCAGGCCGCGTAAATCGCCCCCAGCATGCCAAGGGCCACGACTGCCACGACCCAGACCGGCACGCCGAAGCGGCGCGGCTTATAGGCGGCGTCGGCACCCTGCCAGTGCGGGGAAAGAGCCGGGTCTGGAGGCGGCGTCTGCCGGCGCAGCACGGCATAGGTTTCTTCCCGCAGCCGGTCGATCTCCGCCGGGCCGCGCGGGGAAAGGCGATACCGCCCCATATAGCCGAGCGAGAGGCAGAAATACATCAGTTCCAGAACCGGCAGGAAATTTCCGGGGTTCTGCCGGAGTTGCGCCAGCACATCGAAGAAGCGCTCGCCGGAGCGCACCTCCTGATGGAAAGTGGATACCAGCGAGCGCTGCGCCCAAACTCCCTGGCTGCCCCAGGGAGTTGCCAGCACCGCATCGTCGAGGCTGGCGCAGAGCGCATAATGCGCGGGACGGAGTTGCTCCATCGGAATATTCCGGCTTCGGGCACTTTCCTCGAAGCGGCGGATTTCCCGCACCGCGCGTTCCCGCAAATCTCCGGAATCGGGCGCGTGCAGCGTATTCCGCAGACGCGCCAGCAGTTGCAGCAGCGGCCCGGCGGCGCGCAGCAGCGCGGAACCGCCCATGCCGATCGTCTCAGGCGCATCGGCGGGCAGTGCCGCGGCCGCGCTCGTGCCGCTCCCGGCGGGGGACTGCACACCCAAGGAATCCTCGGCCGCCGGAGGATAGGGCGGCGGCGGTGGGGTAGCGGGCCGTTTGCCGCCCGGTATCGGCCGGATGACGGTGCGGTCAGAGTCATCCGGTTCGGAGAACGGATTATCGCTCATGGCTCTACCTCCCTCACAGCCTGCGCGGCTTCATCCCTTGATCGCCCATAATTCCATGCGCAGGCCAGGGAATTCACCGGAGACATGGATCGCGAAACCGCCCGAGGTCTGCATCTGCTGCCAATGCGGGCTGTTACGGTCAAGCTCGAAATAAGACCCTCCTGCGTAGAAGGGGATCTGCCTGGGCGCGACCGGCAGGGGCCGCACCGCGATACCGGGCAGCGCCACGTTCACGAGTTCCCGAATCTGCTCCACCGCCCCGATCTTCACCTGGGCGGGAAACAAACGGCGCATCGTCTCGGTCGGCACGTCGGCCTGCACGGTGAGCACGAAACTCGCGGCACGAAGAATATTGCGATCGTTGATCGGGCCGACATGCACGCCATGCCGCCGCTCCTGCAACGGAATCGCCACCGCGTTGGTTTCGATGACGGAGGAGAGCGACCGGCGCAGATCCGCGATGACGGGCGCGAAGCTTCTCTGCAAATCCTCGTGCCGGTAGCCCGGATATTTGTTCGGACGGCGTTGCTGGTCGGTGAACGTGGCAAATTCCGCGGCCATCTGTACGTATGCGGCATACAGCGTTTCGGGATGGATGTTCGCCGCATCCGCCCAGTGCTGGAGCAAAGCCTGCCAGCGGTTGAGCGCCTGCAGCAGCATGAAATCCGCCACCTCCGCCACGCCGCGGGCACCCGGCGCATTCACCCGCGCGGCCAGCGCCTCGCCACGCTGGTTGATCATGCCGGCGAATTCGGTGATCAGCCCGGCGAGCGCCGGCACCGCATGGCATACCAGCGCCGGAGGCAGCCAGTGTTCATCCAGCATCACCCGCTTATCTGCGGAAATCTCGGCGATCCGCGCGACGGGAATGCACAGATACCCGGCCCGGTCATCGGTATCGAGCAGATAGCGCAGCTTCAGCCGCCCGATCAGCAGTTCCGCCGCCTGCGGCGAAGCGGAATGGGTATCGTAGGCCTCGAAGCTCTTCGCCCGGTAGCGGCCTTCCGTGCTGCCATCCGTTGCCGCGATTTCCACCGCGCCTGCCTGCTGCACGGGCAAGGCAAGATGGATCAGCACGCCGCGGGTGTTTTCCGGCACCTCGAACGGCGCGGGGTGCTCCGTCTCGCCCGGCAGGGAAAACGGCGTGCCATCTTCGAACACGCCCGAGGCGGAGGAGACGGCAAAGCGGCCGGTGCCCAGCAGATCGCGGTCCAGACCCAGTTGCGTCAGCCCCCAGGCGTGGGGGCGCAACGAGGCGACGCGGCCGCGCATATAGGCCTCGAGCCAGCGGTCCTGCTGCTGGAAATGCTGGGAGCGGAGGAACATGCCCTCCTGCCAGATGACACGGTTTGTCCAGCTCACGAAAACGCCCGCATGACGTTCA
>JAJYAF010000050.1 GCA_021779655.1 Pseudomonadota bacterium | reverse complement strand
TGCCCGGCCCGGCGGCGGCGGAGAGAAAAATCCGGTCGGCCGGGGCGATGCCGACGGTCATCGCGTTCACCAGCGGGTTGCCGTTATAGGCCGGATGGAAGTTCACCTCCCCGCCCACCGTGGGCACGCCCACGCAATTCCCGTAGCCGCCGATTCCGCGCACCACGCCATCCACCAGCCGCCTGGTCAGCGGCAGCCTCGGATCGCCGAAGCGCAGGGCGTTGAGATTGGCGATCGGCCTTGCCCCCATCGTGAACACATCGCGCAAAATCCCGCCAACGCCGGTCGCGGCCCCCTGATACGGCTCGATGAAGCTCGGGTGGTTGTGCGATTCCATCTTGAAAATCGCCGCCAGCCCTTCGCCGATATCGATCACACCGGCATTCTCGCCCGGCCCGTGGATGACCCAGGGCGCCTTGGTCGGCAATTCCTTGAGCCATATCCGCGAGGATTTGTACGAGCAATGCTCGGACCACATCACCGAGAAGATGCCAAGCTCGGTGAGCGTCGGCTGCCTGCCCATGATTTCCAGAACCTTGGCGTATTCCTCGGTGTTCAGCCCGAAGGAGCGCGCCAGTGCCGCGTCGATCTTCATGCCGCCGCCAGCGAATCGAAAAGCGGCTTGCCGTCGGTGCCGCCCAGCAGCGGGTCGACCAGGTCTTCGGGATGCGGCATCAGCCCGAGGACCCGCAGGTTTTCCGAAAACACCCCGGCAATCGCCCGGGCGGAGCCGTTAAGGTTTTCCCCGGCATAGCGGAAGGCAACCAGGCCTTCGCCTTCCAGCCGGTCCAGCGTTTCGGCATCGGCCGTGTAATTGCCGTCGCCATGGGCCATCGGCGCGCGAAAAATTTCGCCCGGCCGGTAACGCGCGGTGAAGACCGTATCCGCCCGCTCCACCCGCAGCCCGGTATCCATGGAAAGAAAGCGCAGGCCGGCATTGCGCAGCAGCGCGCCGGGGAGCAGGCCGGCCTCGGTGAGAATTTGAAAGCCGTTGCACACGCCAAGCACATAGCCGCCACGCGCCGCGTGCCGCCACACCGCGGTCATCACCGGGCTTTGCGCCGCGATCGCGCCGCAGCGCAGGTAATCGCCGTAAGAAAAGCCGCCGGGAAGAATGACCAGATCGATCCCGGAAAGATCGGTCTCCTTGTGCCAGACGATCCGCGGCTTCGCCCCGAAGCTGCGCTCCACGGCGATGATCATGTCGCGTTCCCGGTTGATGCCCGGAAACAGCAGAATCGCGGTTCGCATCATGCAGCCAGCATGTGCCGCAACGCGAGGATTGCGTAAAGCGCCGGGCCGTCGCTCAGCCCTGCTGCGGCTTCAGGTCCAGAAAGCGGTGCAGAAGCGTCTCACCGTCGATTTTCTGGTCGGTGAGGGCCATGGCCAGCAATTCGCCCCCCAGCACGTTGGGCGCCAGAATCATGCCCGGCTGTACCCGCCGCACGCGCTCGAGGTTTTTTCGCCGGCTGACCGCCGCCACGGTTTTAACGTCGCCGCGCAGTTCCTTCAGCGCCAGGATGACAAAGGCGTTTTCCGCATCGTCCTCGGAAAGCGCCAGCACCGCTTCGGCCGTTTCGGCGCCCGCCTTGCGCAGCACCTCCAGATCGGTTGCATCGCCGATGACGATTTCGGCTTCGCCGAAGCTGATCTCCTGGTCGTCATCGACGATCACCACCACCGAGCGGTCGCGGCCGAGCAACTCGCGCGCGGTATTATGGGCAAGCGGCCCGGCGCCGGTGATGATGAAATGATTGACGCGGCTCATTTTTCTCCTTTGCGGCTCAAGGATCCGGCTCAGCCGGCCCTGCACCAGCGGGCCGACCACGGCGGTGATCGAGGTGATAAAAACGCTGATGCCGAGCACGATCAGCGAAATCACGAACCAGCGCGCATCCTCGCTTTTCGGCAGAATATCGCCATAGCCCACCGTGGACATGGTGACCACGGTGAAATAGAGCGCCTGGGGAAGCGAGACAATGGGCGGCGCGAAGCCCGGGCCCATGATCAGTGCGCCCAGGACACCATAAAGCAGCACCAGCAGCAGCACGGCAATGGCGAACAAGGTGCCCGCCGCGAGGGAGGATTGCTGAAAACTGGCGCGGAAGCCGAGCAGCGCGGCCAGCAGGACCAGCAGATAGATCACCCCGTTGGAAAGCCAAGGCTGGTGCGTGAAACCCACCACCACCGCGAGCTGCGCCGCGGTGATCACCAGCGCGGAAATCCAGGCCAGGCGCGAGCGGCCCAGAAGCCCGGCAGCGACGAAAATCTGCAAAGAGCCCACAACCGCTGTCGGCACCCCCCGCAAGATCAGCGCCGGCACTTTGGCCGAAAGCGGATGCAGCGCGTCGAACAGCCCCGCGAGCTGAAGATGCAGGTATTCCTGCATATATTTCCGAATGGTCGGCAACAGCGCCAGCAGCCCGGCGCCGCCCACGGCCACCGCGATGGGAACATGTGGAAACCAGAGGTCGAGCCGCGCCCGCCGGTAGAATTTAAGCCATTTCGGCCTTAGCCAATCGAATTCACGGAAAGGACGGCGCAAATTCAACCGGCGATCTCGACCTTGAAGCGCTCGATCACGGTATTGGCCAACAGCTTGCGGGCCATCTCCTCGACGACGGTTTTCGCCGCCGCGCGGTCGGTTTCGGCCAGCTCGATTTCGATCACCTTGCCGGCCCGCACCTCGCCCACCTGGGCGAAACCCAGATGATGCAGCGCGTTCCCGATCGCCCTGCCCTGCGGATCGAGCACGCCGTCCTTCAGCATCACGGTGACGATGGCTTTCACTGCATCATCTCCGGCCCCTTCATGTCGCGCAATCCGGCCTCGGGCAGAATGCCGAGGCGGCGCGCGACTTCCTGATAGGCCTCCTCGATCCTGCCGAGATCGCGGCGGAAACGGTCCTTGTCCATCTTCTCGTTCGTCTTGCTGTCCCACAGCCGGCAGTTATCCGGGCTGATCTCGTCCGCCAGCACGATCCGCATGTCCTCGTTCTCGAACAGCCGGCCGAATTCCAGCTTGAAATCCACCAGCGTGATGCCGACGCCAAGGAACAGGCCGGTAAGGAAATCGTTGATCCGCAGGGTGAGGTGAACGATATCGTCCATGTCCGGCGGCGTGGCCCAGCCGAACGCGGTGATATGCTCTTCCGCCACCATCGGATCGCCGAGCTGGTCGTTCTTGTAGTAATATTCGATGATCGAGCGGGGCAGACGGGTCCCTTCCGCTATGCCGAGGCGGGAAGACAGGCTGCCGGCCGCGATATTGCGCACCACCACCTCGATGGGGATGATCTCGACCTCCTTGATCAGCTGCTCGCGCATGTTCAGGCGGCGGATGAAATGCGTGGGGACGTTGATTTCGCCGAGCCGCATCATCAGGAATTCGCTGATCCGGTTGTTGAGCACGCCCTTGCCGGTAATGGTGCCCTTTTTCTGGGCATTGAAGGCGGTGGCGTCGTCCTTGAAATATTGCACGAGCGTGCCGGGTTCCGGCCCCTCGAACAGGATCTTTGCTTTGCCTTCGTAAAGCTGGCGGCGGCGAGCCATGATGTTCCTCTGGATGTGCTGCTTGCGCCGATCCTATACCAATCAACCCGTTCCTGCGCCATGGCCGGACCGCCTTTCTGTCATTTGCGGCGCGATCGCGGCTTGATCTGGAACATCGACACTGGAATCTCCCGCGTGCAGGCTGTAAAACCGATGGCGCCCCTAAAACGGAAAGGTGGATCGATTGCGTCAGGATTCCCCGGCTCTTCCGGATGACTCGAAATCCGATCGTGAAATCGAGCTGAAATTCCTGACCAGCGAAAGCGGCTTCAAGGCCAGCCGGCAATGGCCGCCGCTGGCGGCGGCGCCACCCGGCGCCGCCCACCGGCTCGTCACGCGCTATTTCGACACGGCAAACGGCGATCTTGAGCGCAACTGCATGGTGCTGCGGATGCGCAAGCAGGGGCGGCGCCATACGCTTTCCTTAAAATGGCGCAGGCCATCCGACGGCGGCATCTTCGAGCGGGGCGAGATCGAGGCTATCTCCCCAGGCCCGGCGCCGGACCCGGCCCTGCTTGGTCCCGATTACGCCGCGATGGTGGAGGATGTCGTCCGCGGCCAGCCGCTCGTTCCGGTTTATGAAACCGATATCCGCCGCGCGGTAAGCCGCATCACGGCCAATGCCTCCGATATCGAGGTCGCGCTCGATTCCGGCTTCATCCAGGCCGGGGAAAAGAAGTCACCGGTCCGGGAAATCGAGCTGGAGTTGAAATCCGGCGATCCGGCGGAGCTCTACCGTATCGGCATGTCGCTTGCCGAAAGCTGTCCGGTACGGCTTGGCATGCAGCCGAAAGCGGTGCGGGGGGCGGCGCTGCGCTCCGGCAAGGCGCCGGCCGCCGTTCGCGGCATTTCGCCGCTGGTTGGCAACCCGACGGTGGATGAGGCGATCGGGCATGTCATCAATGCCTGCATCGCGCAGTTCACCGGCAATTTTCCGGTTTTCGAGGCCGGGGACGCGGTTGCCGCGGTGCACCAGATGCGGGTTGCCATCCGCCGCCTGCGGGCGATCCTGAAGGCTTTCGGGCGGTCCTTTCCCTGTGCCGAATTCCACACGTTCCGGGCGCGTGCCAAGCGGATCGCGGCGGTGCTCGGCAATGGGCGGGACTGGGACGTGTTCCTGCAGCTGTTGCGGGACGGCCCGATGCCAGCCTTCCCCGAGGAGAAGGGATTTGCGCCCATCATCGCCGCCGCTGAGCGGGCGCGGGCCGCCGCCTACCAGGCGATAGACGACATGCTCGCGGCGCCGGCGACCACGTGCTTCGTGCTCTCCATGCAGTCCTTCGTGGCGCAGCATGGCTGGCGCAACGCGCTGAACGCGGAAGCCTTGCCACGGCTGAGCGCACCGGCGGCGGAGTTCGCCACGGGCCATCTGCACCGGCTGCGGGCCAAGCTGCTGAAGCGCGGCAAGCATATCGAGCGGCTGGTGCCCCGGGAGCGCCATAAATTGCGGATCGGCCTGAAAGAACTCCGCTACACAGCCGATCCGTTCAGTGGCCTGTTCCGGGGTTCGAAGACGTTTTCGGCACTGCTGCGGCATTGTGCGCGGCTTCAGGATCTGCTCGGCGGCTATAACGATCACATCGTCGCGATGGACCTGCTGCGCCGGCTCGAAACCGGGGATGAGGCGGTTTATGCAAGCGGAATTTTCGCCGGCTGGTGCCGCCGTGGCGCCATGTCAGATGGCGATGACGCGCTTCGCCGGGCCTGGAAGAAATTCAGGTAATCCATCTGCCGGCCCGGCATGCGCGCGGCTGGCGGCCGCGCGCATGATCAACTTATACCAGCCCGCCTTGTCATCGACTCTTCGCGTCCCGCGGCGGGCTGGTATAAGCTTTTGATTTTGGCGCGCGGCCGCCTCGCCAGCCCCGCCCGCGACCGGTCAGCCTTAGGGCTGACCGGGGTCACTCCTTCGAGATGGCGATCTTTTTCACGGACTTCTTCGCCGTTTCGGTCTTGGGCAGAACCAGTTCGAGAACCCCGTTCTTGAACGTCGCGGCGATCTTTTCAGCGTCGACGCCGTCGGGAATGCGGAAGGCCTGCTGAAAGGAGCCGTACCTTCGCCCGGTTGAGAGATACTGCTCCTTGGTCTCCTTGCTTTCCTGCTTCTTCTCGCCACGGATGTTCACCGTGCCGTTGGCCACGGTCACATCCAGGTCTTTCTCTTCGCATCCCGGAAGCTCGATGCTGATGCGGTAGGTGCTGTCGGTCTCCGAAACGTCGCTGGCACCCCAGTTATCGCCGATCCATTCGCGCGTGGGACGGTCGAAAACCGGTTCCAAAAAACCCAGGCGCGGCCAGGACAGGCCAAAATCGTCGAACAGCCGGTCGATCTGGCTGCGAAGACCGAACAGGTCATAGCCGCCTTGCCGGCGCGGCGCGACGGCGGAGCCCTTGGCGCGCGTTTCGGGCAGTTTCGCGGGTGTGGTGGTCGTGGAGTTGTCTGGCATGGCTTGATTTTCCCTCCTGCGATTTGCTGCGAGCATGAGAACGCTACGAAGTTCTCATTTTGCTCAAGCGCCCGCCATGACCTGAATCAACCGCCAGTCGCTGAAAGGAATCGACGATTCCTATCTACGCCGATCTCCCAACCGCTCAATACGCTCGTGGCTCTACCCGGAGAGCGGTGTGACGAAGATCAAGGGACCTGAAGGAAAAGATCGGCTATTCCGTGGCCGGACTTGATGATCTGGTTGTCAACATCATGCTGGCCCATAATGGTACGCAGCCTGTATTACGCGCCCCGCCCGGTGCCGGCGGGTGAACTCGCGGTGATGCGTCGCAGGCATATTACCAATCAACCCGGCAGAGCTTCGATTTATAGAAAGCAAAACAGTGTTCAGACAAACCAGCCAGCTCTCAGCAATTAGTTTTTGAATACCAAGTCTATGCTTTCAGGTGGCAAGGTTACGGTTCTGGTGTGTTCAAAATCTTTTGTTACTATAACGTCTCCAGTTACTTGGAGCGTTTGTCCAGGATCCAAAACTTGAGTTATGGTAATCATTCGGTTCAAATTTTCCCAATGTAAGGCGGCGGCGCCAACCAAGACACTACCTCTGATTTCCACATTCTCAGAGGGCTGATTATCTATGTCTATCTCCCAACCGGGAGGCGCTTGAATTAGGGAAGCGTAGCCGGAAGTAGTCTTTAAATCAAAACCGACAACTTTTTCTCCTGGGCTCAGCGTCACGTTTTTTATATCTATCAGAAAACTATGAGCGGGGACCAACCCTGGCAGAAGCAGAAAGATTGCCAGCAGAGGCAAAATATATGCTGGTATTTTTCTCATTTAATATATGTAGATTTATACATCTGCGGCCGCGCCGCGCGGGGCGCATGCCGCGATGTTTTGTTTTTACGAAAAAGACTTCCTTATCTGCTCTCGATCGGAACGTAATCGCGGCGCGGGGCGCCGGTGTAGAGCTGACGTGGGCGGCCGATGCGCTGCTTCGGGTCCTCGATCATTTCCATCCACTGGCTCACCCAGCCGACCGTGCGGGCCAGCGCGAAGATGGGCGTGAACATCTTGGTGGGGAAGCCCATCGCCTTCAGGATGATACCGGAATAGAAATCCACGTTCGGATAGAGCTTGCGTTCAATGAAATACTCGTCGTGCAGCGCGATCTTTTCCAGCTCGACGGCAAGGTCGAGCAGCGGCTCGTCCTTGATTCCCAGGGCGTCCAGCACTTCGTGGCAGGTGTGCTGCAGGATCTTCGCGCGCGGGTCGAAATTCCGGTAGACGCGGTGGCCGAAGCCCATCAGCTTCACGCCGGAATTCTTATCCTTCACCTGCTTGATGAACTCGGGGATGTTGTCCTTATGGCCGATTTCCCCCAGCATCTTCAGCACGGCCTCATTGGCGCCGCCATGTGACGGCCCCCAGAGCGAGGCGATGCCGGCGGCGATGCAGGCGAAGGGATTGGCGCCCGTGGAACCCGCGAGCCGGACGGTGGAGGTGGAAGCGTTCTGCTCATGGTCCGCGTGCAGGATGAAGATCCGGTCCATCGCGCGGGTCAGAATCGGGTTCTGCTTGTAGGGTTCCGCCGGCACGGCGTGGAACATGTGCAGAAAGTTCTCGGCATAGCTCAGATCGTTCTGCGGGTAGATCAGCGGCTGGCCGACATTGTATTTATGCGCCCAGGCGGTAATGGTGGGAATTTTCGCAATCAGCCGGTAAGCGCTGATCTCGCGCTGCCGGGGATCGTGGATGTCGATGCTGTCCGGATAGAAAGCGGACATGGCGCCCACCACCGAACACAGCATCGCCATGGGATGCGCGTCGCGGCGGAAACCGTCCCAGAACCGCCGGATCTGCTCATGCAGCATGGTGTGCATGGTGACATGGTAGGTGAATTCCTTGAACTCGGACGCCCGTGGCAGCGCCCCGAACAGCAGCAGATACGCAACTTCGAGGAAGCTGGATTTTTCGGCCAGCTGCTCGATGGGGTAGCCACGGTAGAGCAGAATCCCCTCGTCACCGTCGATATATGTGATGGCGCTTTCGCAGGAAGCGGTGGCGCCGTAACTCGGGTCGAAGGTGAACAGGCCAAGCTCCGGATATATCTTCTTCACATCCACGGCGGCCGGCCCGAGGGTGCCGGATAATGCCGGCAGTTCCGTGGTTTTGCCTTGATAGGCGAGAGTTGCCATGCCGATCTGTTTGCTGGTTGCTGACTGGGGCATTTGAAACGTCCTTTTGAGACCAGGTTGGTAACAGGAGAAGGCAACCCGCCCGCTCTTGCCGAAGCAATGAGCCGTATTAAATACCTGGGCGGCAAAAAGGCAACCTTCGCAGACGCAGCATCCGGATAACGCCTAGCCCGCGGCGGCGGGCAGATCGGCCGGCCGAATGAAGCGCTTCAGGCTGGTTCCGGCATGTCCCAGCCTGTGCCAGGGGGTCGCGACCAGAAATTCCGCGAGCGAGGCGGTGGGAAAGCTATCCGCCAGCCGTTCCAGTTCCGGCTTGCCGGCCATCCTGCCCGCCAACGCCCGCGCGACTTCGTGCATGCCGGGATTGTGGCCGATCACCAGCACGCTGCGCACCGTTTCCGGCAACTCGCGCAGGGTCTCTCGGATCTGCGCCTCGGAGGCCATGTACAGGCCTGGCAGTGTCTCGATATTCGGCCGCTCATCCCAGGATCCCAGAGCTTCCATCGTTTCCTGGGTGCGCCGCGAGGAGGAAACCAGAATGACGTCTGGTATCAGCCCCAGGCCGCGCATACAGGCGCCCATGGCGGCGGCGGCTCTTCTTCCCTCCGGCGCCAAGGGGCGATCATGGTCCGGCAGGCCGGCGCCTGCGCGGACGGCCTTGGCATGACGAAGCAGGATCAACTGATGCATGTTGTCATATTGGCATGGCGCGCCCCACCTGTCGCCCCTTTCCTACGCTGCGAGTGCCTACTGGTTCGACCGGCAACGTAATCGTCCGCCCAAACCGCACTAAATTGAGAGTTGGCTTTTTCATTCTCACTTTTAGCCTGGCCACTCTCATTATTAGGTTTTCTGACCACCAGGGCGGTCAGGTATCCAGGTTGGCGACTTTCAAGGCGTTGGTTACGATAAATTCCCGCCGGGGTTCAACCACATCGCCCATCAGGGTGGAAAAAATCTGGTCCGTATCCTCGGCGTCGGAAATTTTCACCTGCAACAGCCTGCGGGCCTGGGGGTCCAGCGTGGTTTTCCAGAGCTGGTCCGGGTTCATTTCGCCAAGCCCCTTGAAGCGGTTGATGGTCAGGCCCTTGCGGCCATAGGCGAGCATGGCCTCGCACAGCTGCGCCGGGCCGTGCACCGGCTTTGCCGCGCCATCCAGTTGCAGAACGGGTTCACCGCCGAACAGGGCGGCAAGCCTTGGCCCGCGCTCGGCCACGTGGCGCGCCTCGCTGGTGCGCAACACCGCGGCATCCAGCGTATAGCGCTCGGCCACGCCGCGCACGGTGCGGCCCAGTACGACCGCGCCGGCATCGGACGAAACCATCCAGCCCCTTTCCGCCGGCAGCGCCTGCGCGTTCAGCCGCGCCGCCAGCGCGCGGGCGTGTTCGGGGTCGGAAAATCCGTCCGGCGCCAGCATGCCGGCGATCGCCATCTGCTCCAGATAGGCCACGGGCAGCAGCCGGCTCATGGCGTAGAGCCTGGCCGCGACCTCGCGCAGCCAGGCCGTTTCGTTCCGCAGGGCCGCTCCGGCATAAACGGTGCCGTCCCCCGCCGTGAAGGTGGCCTCGCCGAGCGCGCGCTCCAGGAGAAAGCCTTCCAGCGCCTCGTCATCCTTCAAATACCGCTCGTCATTCCCGCGCTTGGCACGGTAGAGCGGCGGCTGGGCGATGTAGAGAAAGCCATGCTCGATCAGCTGTGGCATCTGCCGGTAGAAGAAGGTGATCAGCAGCGTGCGGATATGGGAACCGTCGACGTCGGCGTCGGTCATGATG
>JAJYAF010000049.1:4617-10012 GCA_021779655.1 Pseudomonadota bacterium | reverse complement strand
GCCGTATTCCTCGGGCATCGCGATGCCAAGCCATCCGGCATCGGCAATGGCACGATAAAATTCTTCAGGAAAATCGCCGGATCTATCCTTTTCCAGCCAGTAGGTGGCATCGAAACCACTGCACAAATCGGCGACGGCCGCACAGAGTTGCCGCTGTTCGTCGTTGAGTTCGAATTCCATTTCCGCTTCTCCAGCGCCGTATGACGTTTCCGCGCGAGACTATACAGCCTCGTTCAGGAAACGGAAGAGGGCAGAAAACAAATGGCACCTTCTAGAAAACGGAAGGTCACGCCGAGGCGGCGCCGCGCGATCGGCCAGGACGGGAACATGCTCGATATTCTCGTCCAGGGCCGGCGCGGCGCCAGGTCGGCCAGGCGGTTCGGGGAACTCCCTAATTGTCGAGGTTCAGCTGATGATGGGTCGTCGCGGCGCCAGCGAGCGCGCCGACGCCCGCGCCGATCAGCGCGCCGGTGCCGGGCCCTAAGCCCGTGGCCGCGCCGATGATGGCGCCGCCGCCCGCGCCGATCGTGCCGCCAGTGAGCGCGCGGTGGCCGGGCGAGTAGCCACAGCCCGCGAGGGCGAGCGCCGTGCAGAGCAGGGCCGGGCCGATGAGCTTACGCATAGGAAGATTCTCCTTGTCTGTTGCCTTTTTAATTTTTGGTATCGGAAACGAATGTCAATCCGGGACAGGCCGTAAAACCGCATAATCTCCCGCTCAGCGCGCCTATGGCGGCGGCCGGCCGGCCCTTGCGGCCTGGCAAGCCAACCCGGGCGACGCGGCGCGATGAAGCCGTCTCGCGATGCCCTTGCGGGGCAGGCAAGCCGGCTGTAATGGCCACCTTCCCCTAGGGCATTTCCACAACCCGCGCGGCGGCCCCGAAAGGCAGGCCGGAGCGAGGTTTCTGGCAGGAAGGTTTGGATGCTTGGCAAACTAATGGGCGTCATGTCCGCCGATATGGCGATCGACCTCGGTACCGCGAACACGCTGGTTTACGTGAAGGGCAAGGGTATCGTGCTGGCGGAGCCTTCCGTGGTGGCGATCGCGGATGTGAAGGGGCGCAAGCACGTGCTGGCGGTGGGCGAGGAGGCGAAGCACATGCTGGGCCGCACGCCGGGCAATATCTCCGCGATCCGGCCCCTGCGCGACGGGGTGATCGCCGATTTCGAGGTGGCGGAGGAGATGATCAAGCATTTCATCCGCAAGGTGCATAACCGGCGCGGCTTTGCCTCGCCGCTCATCATCATCTGCGTGCCTTCCGGCTCCACCGCCGTGGAGCGGCGGGCGATCCAGGAAAGCGCTGAGAGCGCCGGCGCCCGCAAGGTATTGCTGATCGAGGAGCCGATGGCGGCGGCGATCGGCGCCGGACTGCCGGTGACGGAGCCTTCCGGCTCCATGGTGGTGGATATCGGCGGCGGCACCACGGAGGTGGCGGTGATCTCGCTGGGCGGGATCGTTTATGCCCGTTCCGTGCGCGTGGGCGGAGACAAGCTGGACGAGGCGATCATTTCCTATATCCGCCGGAGCTTCAACCTGCTGATCGGCGAAAGCTCCGCCGAGCGGCTCAAGATGGATATCGGCGCCGCCTGGATGGACCAGCCCGGCGACGGCCCGTCGCGGACCGTGAAGGGCCGTGACCTGATCAACGGCGTGCCCAGGGAAGTGATGGTTACACAGCGGCAGATTGCCGAGAGCCTGGCCGAGCCGGTGGGCGCGATCGTGGAGGCGGTGAAGGTTGCGCTGGAGAATACGCCGCCGGAACTGGCCGCCGACATCGTGGATAAAGGCATCATGCTGACCGGAGGCGGGGCCATGCTGCACCGGCTGGATGAAGTGCTGCGGGTATCCACCGGACTGCCGGTGACGATCGCCGAGAACCCGCTGCAATGCGTGGCCCTCGGCACCGGGCGGGCGCTGGAAGAGATCAAGCGGCTGCGGACGGTGCTGTCCTCGATGTATTGAGTCCCGGAACGGGGCGGACACCCGATTCAGGGAGTCGCCATTTCCGGCAGAACATGGCCCTCGATGGCGGCAACCGGGCGCAACGCGAGCGCGTTGCCGAGGCAGGCGGCTTGCGCGAGGCGTAGTTGCGCTGGCGTGATGGCCGCTTCCCGCAGCCGGCCGGCCTCGAGCAGGCAAGCGCGGCGGATACCGGGCAGCGCGCCCTCTGCAACCGGCGGGGTGAGCCATTCGCCGGAGAGCCGGACGAACAGGTTCGCGGCGCTGGCCTCCGCCACGCGACCGGCGCGGTTGAGCAGCAGCGCATCGTCCGCGCCACGTTCGGCGGCTTCCATCCTGGCCAGCACGTTCGGAAGATAGTTCAGGCTTTTGACGGCGGCGAGCGGCGAATCCTCATCCCGCCGGATCCCGCTGATGACAAGCCGCGGCGGGGCGCCCGGCGGCGGCAGGGGCGCCGCGGTAAGCAGCAGCGTGGGACTGGCTTGGGGGTCCGGCGCCAAGCCGCGCGGGCCCGGGCCGCGGGTGAGCGTGAGGCGTAGCGCCGCCTCCGCCAGGCCGTTGGCGCCAAGCAGGTCGCGGCAGGCCGCCGCCAGCGCGGTGGCTGTGAGCGGCAACGGGATGCGCAGCAGCGCCGCGCCGGCCGCGAGCCGGGCATGATGCCGCATGATCTGCGGCACTTCCCCTCCGGTCGCGGCCATGGTTTCGAACAGGCCATCGCCCAGCAGCAGGCCGCGATCGGCCGGGTGGATGCGGGCGGTATCCTCCGGCAGCAGCGCGCCGTTCAGCCAGAGAATCATTGGCCGAGCGCCAGCAGGGGCGATATTTTCACCATGGCTTCGGCATACTCCGCTTCCGCCGTGCTGTCCCACGTGATGCCGCCGCCGGCCTGGGCGTAGAGGGTGGTGGCGGTGGCGGTGAGCGTGCGGATGATGATGGCGCTGTCCATCGCGCCGTCGAAGCCGATCCAGGCGAGCGCGCCGCAATAGGCGCCGCGCGGGCCGGCTTCCAGTTCGTCGATGATCTGCATGGCCCGGCGCTTGGGCGCCCCTGTTACCGAGCCGCCGGGCAGTGTGGCGGCCAGGAGATCGAAGGCATCCAGCCCCGGTTGTAGCCGCCCGGTGACGGCGGAGACGAGATGATGCGCCTGGGCATAACTCTCCACCGCCCAAAGCTCCGGCACGGCGATGGAGCCGATGGCGCAGACCCGGCCGAGATCATGGCGCAACAGGTCGGTGATCATCAGGTTTTCCGCCCTTTCCTTCGGGCTGGCGCGAAGCGCGGCGGCGGCGGCGGCATCGCGCGCGGGCTCGGCCTCGCGGGCGGCGGTGCCCTTGATGGGCCGGGATTCAACGGAGCCTTCGGCGGTGAGACGCAGGAACCGCTCGGGCGAGGCGCAGGCGAGGCCGAAGTCATGGTGATCGAGGCAGGCGGCGAAGGGGGCGGGGCTCAAGCGCCGCAGAGCCAGGTAGAGGGCGGGCAGCGAAAGGTCCGGCGGGCGCGGCGCCAGGAAGCGCAGGGTGAGGTTGGCCTGATAGATATCGCCCGCGGCGATATAGGCGCGCAGCCGCGCATGCGCGGCGCGATAGGCGTCGCGGCTCATCTCCGGCTTCCAGCTGAGCCGGGGAAACGGCGCGGCCAGAGCGGAGGGCGTATTCAGCCTGAGGCGGATGGCCGGCAGCTCTGCTTCCGGCCCCAAGTAGAACAGCCGGCGCGCCGCGAGGTCGAAGCCGAGCAGTCTGGTATAAAGGCCGAAATACCCGCCCGGCAGATCGGACATGGGGGCGAAGCGGCTGGCAGTGCCGGCGGCCTCGCGGGCGAGATCATAGCCGATCCACCCGACCAGACCCCCGGCGAAGGGGAACGGCCAGCCTCTTGGGCGCGTCGGCGCCGGATGGGTGGCCAGCCAGTGCCTGAGACAGCCGAAAGGCTCTGCCGCGAGCGGGAAGCTGGCCGTCGGGCCGAGGCAGAGATAGCTGAGGCGCGCGCGCGGATCACCCACGGCGGCGCTATCCAGAAAGGCGAGGCCCGGCGTTTCGCTGAAGGCGGCGAAAGCCTCTTCCGGCGGCGTATAGGGCAGTTCGACGGAGATCACGGCTTTATCCGGCGGCGGATGCTGGCGCAATGTGGGTTCTGGTTGGCGCGGAAACGTCAGGCTAACGCATGAAATTGCGCGCTCAAAGATAAAGTTCAGAGTCTTCAGCGAATCGCTGAAGACTCTGACGCGATACCGCCGGCGGTCGCGGTCATTTTGGCTAGAACTTGTAGACCGCGGAGATGGAGCCCACGCACTGGTTGCGTGAATCCGTGATCGGGCTGTTCTGCGCACTGCCGAGCAGGCGCTGATAGGCCATGTCTGCGTTCAGAATCACATGCCGGGTCACGACCCAGGAGGCGGAGACGCCGAAGCCCGCGGAATCCAGGCCCCCATAGGCGTTATAGCGCCGGTAATGCGAGCTCTGCGCCTGTTTTCCGCTGACTCCGAAATAGCCCTGCATATACTGCCCGCTTGCCCAGGTGACGGTGGGGCCGGCGAACCAGACAAAGGTTTCCGAACTGCCCGGCATGGGCAGATAGGCGCCCACATCGCCGATATAGCCGTAGGTTCCCCAGATCTGCTTACGGGCATCCACCCGGATATCCAGCGGAAAGGATTTCGAGATGACGTAATCGGCGAAGAGCTTGATTTCGGGCGTGGCGTGAAGGGTGCCAAGCCCGGTCAGGGCCTTGCCGTCGTCATGCTGGGAACGGCCCAGATCGTAGCTGATCGCCGCGCCGAAGCGGATATGGCGGAAACTGAACAGGTTTGCTCCGACGCCTTCTCCGGTGGAGAGGAAGGCGCGATCCTTGTAGTAGACATTGACCGCCGGGCCGGGCCGGACCTGATAGCGGCCGGCGCCGGGATAAAGCGGAGAGGCCTGTACCCCGATCCCGAGATCGACCTGCCAGGTGGGGATGGTGGGCTCGAACAGGCGGGCGAGCTGGATGCCCGGCGAGTATTGCCATTCCGCCAGCGGAGAGGGCGTTTGCGCATGCGCCGCCGGGGCAGCCAGGATGACCAACCCGCCGATCACTGCCCAAAGCGCGCAACGCGACCTGGTATCAAGCGCCGGACGCCGGTTCAAACGTTGAAAAATCCGACCCATACGAGATCCCCTGTTCAAAAATTTATCTATCCGGGCAAATGGCCATGCGGAATGTCAACGCCAAAAATCTATCAATTTTTACATGTCGCAGAAAGTCCCGTTCAATTTTCCCCCCCCCCTGGCTTTTCCGCCCTGGGCATCAAGGCTCAAGCTTTGCGCAGCAGGAACAGGCCCTGTTCCCCGAACAAATTGGCGAGCGCCGGGAAGCGGCGCCAGGGTGTGCTCGCCCCGGCCTCGTCGGCCGCCAGCCACTGCTCCACATGGTAGCCGTCCTTTGCGCAGAGATCGAAGAAAT
>JAJYAF010000049.1:0-4607 GCA_021779655.1 Pseudomonadota bacterium | reverse complement strand
TCCTGAATGGTGCAGGGGTGGATGTTGGGGGTTTCATACCATGGGCGATGCCAGGTTTCGGTCTTGGGCATTCTGCCGCGCAGCAGCAGTTGCAGGCGCAACGTCCAATGGCCAAAATTCGGGAAGCTGACGATGGCATAGGTCCCGATGCGCAGCATTTGCCGGAGCACCTCGCGCGGCCGCTCCACGGCCTGCAGGGTGCGGGAGAGGATGACGTAGTCGAAGGCGTTGGCCGGGTAGTTGGCGAGATCGCTATCGGCATCGCCCTGCATCACCGGCAGCCCGTGAATCACCGCGCGGGTGACTTCCGCCATGTCGATCTCCAGACCTCGCGCATCGCATTGCCGGGTACGGAAGAGATGGTCGATCAGCGTGCCGTCGCCGCAGCCGATATCGAGCACACGGCTGTTCTCCTTCACCATGCCGGCGATCAGCCGCAGATCGACCCGCATATTCTTGGCCACGAATTGCACCGGAGGCAGCCTGCTCATGGCAGCCCCGCATGTTCGGCGCAGCCGGAGATGAAGCCGCGAATGGTCCGGTGGAAATCCGGCTCGTCCAGAAGAAACGCGTCGTGCCCTTTATCGGACATGATTTCAACGAAGCTGACATTGGCCGCGACGTGGTTGAGCGCGCGGGCGATGGTGCGGGACTGCTCGGTGGGAAACAGCCAGTCGGAGGAGAAGGAGACCAGGAGGAAACGGGTGCGGCTGCCGCCAAAGGCGGCGGCGAGATTGCCGCCATAGGCCGCGGGCAGATCGAACAGGTCCATCGCCCGGGTAATGGTGAGGTAGGAATTCGCGTCGAACCGGAGGACGAAATTGGACCCTTGATGCTGCAAATAACTTTCGACCTCGAAACGGTCGTCGAGCATCGTGAGATCGGTGGCGCTTTGCAGGCGGCGACCGAACTTGCGGGTGAGGGCTGCTTCCGAAAGATAGGTGATATGCGCGGTCATGCGTGCGACCGCGAGTCCGCGCTGGGGCGTGACACCTTCCGTCCAGTATCGTCCACCATGGAAGAGCGGGTCCGCGGCAATGGCCTGACGGCCGATTTCATGGAAGGCGATATTCTGGGCGGAGTGGTAGGCGGCGGCGGCCACGGGCACGGCGGCGAATACCATCTCTGGATACAGCGCGGCCCAGGCCAGCGCCTGCATTCCGCCCATCGAGCCGCCGAGCACGGTGAAGAGCCTGGTAATGCCGAGGTGGTCGACAAGGCGCTTTTGCGCGCGCGCCATGTCCTGAATCGTCACCGCCGGAAAATCGGTGCCCCAGGGTTCGGACGGGCGCTCCGGATGCGGGCTGCGCGGGCCGGTGGAGCCCATGCAGCCGCCCAGCACATTCGCGCAGATGACAAAAAAGCGGTTGGTGTCCACCGGCTTGTCCGGGCCGACCACCGCATTCCACCAACCGGGCTTGCCGGTGATGGGGTGGGTTTCCGCGACGTATTGATCGCCGGTGAGCGCGTGACAGACCAGGATGGCATTGCTGCGGTTGGCGTTCAGCTTGCCGTAGGTGCGATAGGCGACGGTCAGCGATGGCAGATGCCGGCCGCAATCGAGCGCGAGCCCATCCGCGAAGCTGACGGATTGATGCGGGAAATCGCTGAGACCCGGTCCGCTATCCATGACCGGGCCGATATGCGCCGCAAGGTTCCCCGGTGCAATCCCCGCCGCAAGGTTCCCCGGTGCAATCCCCGGCGCAATCCGAGGGTCGCAAGCACGGGGTCGCAAGCACGGGTCGGCAAGCATGGGGCGCCGCCATGCCTTTGCAGAGGCGGCATGAAGCTGTATCAGAAGCCGCTATGAATATGCCCCTGGAACCGGCCGAAATCGCGCACCCCATGGCGCCTGATCCGCTGTCGCTGCTGCGCGCGGAGCTGGACGCGATCGACGACCGGATTCACGACCTCCTCATGCACCGCGCCGCGGTGATCGAGCGCGTGGCGCGCGAGGGCGGCAAGCGCGGCGCCAAAATTCGCCCGGGGCGGGAAGCGATCATTTTACGCCGGCTCCTGGCCCGGCATGTCGGGGCGCTGCCGCCGCAGACCATCGTGCGCTTCTGGCGCGAAATGTTCGCCGGTGCGCTGACCATCGAAGGCGGCCAGACGGTCGCGGTCTGCAGCGGCGATGACAACCCCGACCTGGCGGCGCTGGCGCGTGAGCATTTCGGGCCGCTGATGCCGATTCGCCGGCATGGCAATCCAACGCAAACCTTCGCGGATATCGAGCGGGGGCAGGCCCAGGTGGCAGTGCTGCCGCCCTGGGACGAGGCGCCCGAGAGCCATTGGTGGACGGCGCTGATGGGCACGCGAAACCCGCTTTCCGTGATCGGCAAGCTGCCGTTCTGGACGCGGCGGCCCGAAGGCGCGCCCATGGGCGAGGCCTATGTCGTGGCGGCGATTCGCCCTGATTCCTCCGGAGCCGATCGGGGGTTGATCGCCCTGGAACTGCCGGCGGATATCTCGCGCGCGCGGATTGCGGCCAATCTGGCGCAGGCCGGGTTTTCTCCCGGAACGATCTGGCTGAAGCGCATGGGCGAGAGCGGCGTGCTGGCGCTGGCCGAGGTGGAAGGGCTGGTTGATGACGATGACGCGCGGCTTATGCAGATCCCTGGCGTTCTCACGCCGCCTTCGGTGATCGGCGGCTTCGCGGTGCCGCTGGAGGCGGGATGAGCGGACCACGGCCACGGCCGGAAATTCTGACCGTAACGCCCTATGTGGGCGGCGAATCGGGTCTGCCGGGGTTGAACCGGGTGATCAAGCTCTCCTCCAACGAAGGCGCCTTCGGCCCGGCGCCGGAGGCGGTTGCCGCGATGACCGTTGCAGCGAAAGAGATACACCGCTACCCCGACGGGAACATGCTGGCGCTGCGGGAGGCGATCGGCAAGGCGCATGCGCTGGCGCCCGAGCGCATTATCTGCGGCAACGGCTCGGACGATATTCTGCAGCTGCTGATTCAGGCCTATGGCGGGCCGGGGACCGAGCTGCTCATGAGCCAGCACGGATTTTCCATTTACGAAATGGCCGGCAAGATCGCGGGCTGCCGGGTGCGCAAGGCGCCGGAGCGCAAGCTCACCACCGATGTCGACGCGCTGTTGCGGCTGGTCAGCCCGGCGACGCGCATGGTGTTCCTGGCCAATCCGAACAATCCGACCGGCACGCTGGTGAGCGATGCGGAAATCTGGCGCCTGCGCGAGCGGCTGCCGGAGGAGGTGCTTCTGGTAATAGACGCCGCCTATGCCGAATATGTCGATCGCCCGGGCTTCGATGGCGGCATCGCCCTGGTGGATGCCGGCGAAAACACGGTGATGACCCGCACTTTCTCCAAAATTTACGGGCTGGGCGGCGCGCGGCTTGGCTGGGCCTATGCGCCGCCCGCCATTATCGACGTGCTGAACCGGATGCGCGGCCCCTTCAACGTGAGCAGCCTGGCGGCGGCGGCGGGAATTGCGGTGCTGGCCTTGCCGGATTGGGTGCGCCTCGGCCGTGACCATAACAGCCGGGCGCGGCGGCACTTGGAGGAAAGGCTGACCGCGGCGGGAATTCTGGTGCATCCCAGCGAGGCGAATTTTCTTCTGATCGATTTTTTGAGCCCGGAGCGCGCGGGCGAGGCCGACCGCTATTTGCGCATGCGCGGGATCATCGTGCGGCATGTCAAATCCTACGGCCTGCCTTCCTGTTTGCGGGTGACGATCGGCACCGATGCGGAATGCGATCTGGTGGCGGAGCACCTGGCGGCCTTTCAGCAAGCGGCGCTGGCCCGTGCCTGAGCCGGTTTTCAACCGGGTCGCGCTGATCGGCGTCGGGCTGATCGGCAGTTCGATCGCCCGGGCAGCGAAGGAATTCGCGGGCATCGCGAACGAGATCATCGCCAATGCCCGCACGGAACAAACGCTTGAGCGGGTGCGCGCGCTGGGCTTTGCCGATCGCTGCGAGCTCGACCCCGCGCGCGCCGTGGCGGGCGCGGATTGTGTGATTCTATGCGCGCCGGTGGGGACCTATGCAGTGCTGGCGGAGCGGATCGCGCCGGCGCTGAAGCCGGGCGCGGTGTTGACCGATGTCGGATCGACCAAGCAGTCCGTCCTTCGGGATGTCGGGCCGTTCGTGCCGGCGGGCGTGCATTTCGTGCCTGCCCACCCGGTCGCGGGAACGGAATTCTCCGGTCCCGATGCAGGGTTCGCAACGCTCTTTCAGGGGCGCTGGTGCCTGCTTACCCCGCCGCCCGGGACGGACGCCGCGGCAGTGGATAAGATGCGAAGGTTCTGGGAGCTGATGGGCGCGCAGACGGCGATGATGGACGCGGCGCATCACGACCGGATGATCGCCATTGTGAGCCATTTGCCGCATTTGATCGCTTTCACCATCTGCGGCACGGCGGACGATCTGGCGGATGAGACCCGGCAGGAGGTGCTGCGCTACGCGGCCTCCGGCTTTCGCGATTTCACCCGCATCGCCGCTTCCGACCCGGTGATGTGGCGCGATATTTTCCTGAATAATCGTGAGGCGCTGCTGGAGATGCTGGCGCGCTTCACGGAGGATGCGCAGGCGATGGCGCGCGCGGTGCGCTGGGGCGATGCCGCCTATATCGATGACAAGATCAACCG
>JAJYAF010000048.1 GCA_021779655.1 Pseudomonadota bacterium | reverse complement strand
TGCCTGGCCTGGCGCAGCATTACGATCTCACGATGTCGCTGATCCGGCATTACCGCGGCCAGCTCACGCTCCGCTATCTGCCGGTACGCTACGAGACCCTCGTCAGCGAACCGGCCGTGGTGCTGCGCGGCGTGCAGGATTTCATCGGCGCCACGGCTGCCACCCCGCCGGATTCGGTGCTGCGCGCGAACGTGGTCCGGCCGGCCGCGCGCCACCCCGCCCATGTCATCGACCAGCAGCCCGTGCATGCGCGCGGCGTCTTTCAGTACCTCGCCTTCGAAGCCGCAAGTCCCGGCCTGTTCGCGGAAATCCTTCCCATCCTTGACCCGTGGGCGCGGGAACTGGGCTACGCGGCATGAGCCAGGCGCTGAAACCCGGCCAGCGGCGCGTGACCCTCGCGGACGCGCTTGCGGAGATCTCCGCGCTTGAGCGCGACAACAAGCTCGATGAAGCGGACGATCTCGCCGCCCGGGTGCTGAAGGCGGCACCGGAGCATCCGCATGTGCTGCATATGGCCGGCATCGTCGCCTATCGCAAAGGCCGCCTCGCCGAGGCGATCGAGCGGATGGAGAAATCCATGCAACTCGCGCCCAACGTGGCGCTCTATCCGCGCAACATGTGCGAGATCTATCGCGGCGCCGGAAGGCTGGACGATGCGCTGCGCGTGGGCAAGCGGGCGATCGAACTCTCGCCTGAGGACAGCCGGGCTTACTTCAACCTGGCGCTGATCCATTATGAAAGGCTGGAGCTCGACGAGGCGGTGGCGGTCTCCGATCAGGCCTTGGCGCGCGACCCCGAATTCGCCGAGGCGCATTTCGAGAAGGCCGAGGCATTGCTGCTCTCCGGGCGGCTGGCGGAGGGCTGGGAAAGCTATGAATGGCGCTTCAAGCTCAAGCAGGCGGAAGGCATGCTGCCCAAGACCGAGAAGCCGCAATGGGACGGCGCGGCGGTGCCTCCGGGCAAACTGCTCATCATCGCCGATCAGGGCTTCGGCGACTGCATCCAGTTCTCCCGCCTGATCCCCTGGGTCGTGCGGCAGGCGCCCGAACCCGTGCTCGCCTGCAGCCATGATCTGGTGCCGCTGCTGCGCCAGTACGCGGGGCTGGGCAAGGTTATCACGAGCTGGGAGCAGGCCGGCGATTACGCTTGCTATATTCCGCTCTCCGGCCTGCCGCGGCTTGCCGGCATCCATACCGGAAACATCCCCGATAGCGGCCCGTATCTCGCCGTCCAGCCGGCGCTGGTCGAGCGCTGGCGGGAAAAGCTCGCCCGGCTGGCGCCGCCTGGCAAACGGCGTGTCGCCCTCGTCTGGGCCGGCCGGCCCACCCATAAAAACGACCGCAAGCGCACGCTCAAGCTCGAGCAGTTCGCACCGC
This sequence comes from Pseudomonadota bacterium, assembly GCA_021779655.1. The sequence continues at coordinate 8,830 of JAJYAF010000048.1, read as the reverse complement.
TGTTCGAGGTTCCCGGCATCGCCCTGCTGACCGTGCAGAAAGGCGAGCAGATCGCCCAGACGGGCGGCTATTACGGCGCCGCCCCGCTGCTCAATCTCGGCCCTGAAATCAACGATTTCCTCGACACCATGGCGATTTTGAAAAATGTCGAGCATCTCGTCAGCATCGACACGTCGGTGGTGCACATCGCCGGCGCCATCGGCGTGCCGGCCTCGCTCGTATTGCCCTACGCGCCCGATTGGCGCTGGCTGCTCAACCGCGACGATACGCCCTGGTATCGCTCGATACGGCTCTACCGCCAGGAGCGCCCCTATGACTGGTCGGGCGTTATCGAGCGGGTGGCGGCCGATCTCGGCCGCTGAGCGCAAGGCCGAGGCACCCCCCGGGGGGTTACGCCGTTACCGCCACGAAACGGATTTTTCTGTCATCAAATTGCCAAATTCCGCTGGGCTTATGGCGCCATCACCCACCACCGGAATTACGGGCGCCGCCATGGATGACACTGCGTTGGATCGTGAAGCATATTCCGAGAAACTCGACGAACTCGACCATCTCCTCAACGATGCCGACGTGCCGCTGGAGCCGGGGCGCGTCTGGTCGTTGCTTGCCGAGCTGACGCGCCACGACCTCGCGGGCCCGCCCCGAGAGGCGAGCCCCTGACCGGGTTTTTACGCGAAAATTTCCTCCAGGAAATCGACGAGAGACTTCCAGGAGCGCCTGTCGGCGCTGGCGCTGTAGCGGATGGCCTCCGGCATGCCGCGGGCATCGGCTTCCTTGTTGGTGAAGCTGTGCACCACGCCGCCATAGAGGTGCATCTGCCAGTCCACCTTGGCCTTGGTCATTTCATCCACGAACTGCGCGCGCGGGTCCGGGCCGATCATCGGATCATCGGCGCCGATGCAGACCAGCACCTTGCCCTTGATGTTGCGGGCATCGTCCGGCCGCGTTGTGCCAAGCCCGCTATGGAAACCGGCCACCCCCTTCACCGGCGCGCCGCCACGGGCGAGTTCCAGCGAAACCGTGCCGCCGAAGCAATAGCCGATGGACGCGACCTTGCCCGCATCCACCTCGGCGCGGGCGGTCACCGCCTTCATTCCTGCCTCGGCATAAGCCCGGATCTTCAGCGGGTCCTGCAATAGCGGGCCGATGAAGGCCATCGCCTCATCCAGCCCCTCCACCGTCTTGCCCTCACCGAAGAGATCGCTGGCCAGGGCCACATAACCAAGCTCCGCCACGCGGCGCGCCTTTTCCTTGGCATGCTCGCCAAGGCCGAAAGCCTCCGGAAAAACCAGCACCGCCGGGCGTTTGCCGGTCTTGCGCTCGTCGTAATACAGCACGCTTTCCATATGCAGGCCGTTGACATCGTATTTCAGGACTTCACTGCGCATTTCCGTTCTCCCTCTCTGGTGCGGGCATTTCAACAACAGCCCCGCCGGCGCGGCAAGAGGGGCAAGCAGCCCGGCCGGCTAGCCCAGGTTACGCGCTTGTGAGACATCCGGCATTTGACTATGTGTCGCGCATGAAAACCGCGCTTGCCCTTTTGCTGTTCCTGGCCCCCGCCTGCGCGATTGCCGCCGGCCCGCAATCGCTCGGCACGTTCGGGGACTGGACGGCCGCTTCCTATGGCAGTGGCACGGCCAAGGCGTGCTACGGCTTCACCACCGCCAAATCCTCAAGCGTCACGCTGGCGGGGCACAGCACAGCGATGCTGACCGTGACACGGCGTGAATCCGTGAGCGGTGATGAAGTCACGCTCACCCCCGGCTACACCTATCCCAAAAACCCCACGGTGACCCTGACCGTGGGTTCCACCGTCATCGGTTTCTACACCTCGGGCCAGACAGCCTTTACCACGGACGGCGCGAAGGCGGTTGCCGCGTTCCAGGCGGGCACGGCCGCCACGGCCAGGTCCTCCAGCCCCAAGGGCACGCCTGTTGTGGATAATTTCAGCCTTAAAGGCTTCTCCGGCGCCTATGCGGCAATCAAGAAGGCATGCCAATAGCCGCCCGCAACGCCGCGCTTACCGCCGCCGAACGCGAACGGATCCTCGCCAAGGCCGCCGCTTTCGCGCCGCCCGGCCCGGAGCTGCCGGATGGCCGGCGCGATCTCGTGGGTCTTTCGCGCGCGGAGCTTGGCGCGGCACTCGCCGCGATCGGCGAGCAGCCATTCAGAACCAAGCAGCTCTGGCACTGGATCTACCACCAGGGCGTTACCGATTTCGCCCGCATGAGCAGCATCGCGAAGCCGCTCCAGCACAAGCTCGCGCAACATTTCGTCATCGGCCGGCCGAGCCTCGCCACCGACCAGATCAGCCAGGACCAGACACGCAAATTCCTCTTCGAGTTCCGCGACGGCGAAAGGGTGGAGACCGTCTATATCCCCGATAAGATGGAAGATCGCGGGGCCGTGTGCATTTCTTCCCAGGTGGGCTGCACGCTCTCCTGCCGGTTCTGCCATACCGGCACGCAACGCCTTTCCCGCAACCTCTCGGCGGCGGAAATCACCGGCCAGTTCATGGCCGCGCGCGACGCCTATGGCGAGTGGCCAAGCCCGAAAGGCGAAACGCCGCGCCTGCTCTCCACCATTGTGCTCATGGGCATGGGCGAGCCGTTGTACAACTACGAAAACGTCGCCGCCGCGATGAAGATCATCATGGACGGCGAGGGCATCGGCCTGTCCCGCCGCCGCATCACGCTCTCCACTTCCGGTGTGGTGCCGATGATGGACCGCGCGGGCGAGGAGCTGGGTGTCAACCTCGCGGTTTCCCTGCACGCGGTGCGCGACGACCTGCGGGACGAGCTGGTGCCGCTCAACCGCAAATACCCGATCGCGGAGCTGATTGCGGCCTGCCGGCGCTATCCCGGCGCCTCCAATGCCCGCCGCATCACCTTCGAATATGTCATGCTGGATGGCATCAACGATTCCGAGGCCGATGCCCGGGCGCTGGTACGGCTGCTGGCCGGACTGCCGGCCAAGGTGAACCTGATTCCCTTCAACCCCTGGCCGGGCAGCCCCTATAAAACCTCCACACCGGCTGCGATTCGCAAATTCGCGGAAATCGTCATGGCCGCCGGCTACTCCGCGCCCGTCCGCACCCCCCGGGGCCGGGACATTCTAGCCGCCTGCGGGCAGCTGAAATCGTCCGAGGAAAACCCGCGTCACTGAACGGAATGCGCGCTAGAAACGGCCCGAGAGTGTCACCGAGCCGTATTGGAACGCGGGCGCCGCGCCGTGGAACTCCGGCGAGGTGAAGACTTCCGTCGCCGACAGGCAGAGGCCGAAGGCCATGAGCGCCGCGCCCACCTCCAGATCGCCTTGCAGCGGATCAAGGCCGACGGAACGGCTGGAGCGAAAATCGTTGCCCTGCACCAGCATGTCGTGCGCCACCAGCCGGCCCGAGGCCCCGCCGAAAATATACCAGACCAGCGGCTGCGTGGGCGTGTAGGCGTTGGTGCCGCTCATGGCCGGCTGGATGAGATTGGGCCCGAAATCGGAATTGAGGCCGGATCCGATGCGGAATATTCCGCCCGCCTGGGCGAAAATCTCGGTATTGCCGACCTGCTCGCTCACCTGCGGCAGGAACTGGATGTCCAAATTGCCGTTGGCGAAGCTCGCGAGATCGTAGCGCCAGATGCGGCCGCCGAAGAAATCGAGCGTCGGCTCGTTGTGCAGCTGATAATGCCAGCCGTTATTGCCGTGCTGGCCGATGATCTGATGAAACCCGTTCTGAATGGACTGGCCGAGCGCGGCCGGACCGACCACGCCCACGCTCACCTGGATGAAGCTGCGCATCGCGCTGGTGTCCTGGATGAGCGTTCCGTGCAGCGTAAGTTGGCCGGCATAGGGCCGATCCTCGGGGTCGGGATTGTAAGCCTGCGTGTCGACCGGGGTATAGATCGTGCTTTGCAGATTGAACTCCAGCCGCTGCGACCCGTCGCCAAACCATTGATGGCCGAGGCCGGCCAGAAAATCCGGCAGGACGCCGGTTGGCAGCACGTAGCTGAGGCTCTCGCCCGCCGTGTAATAGCGGTCGGTGCCGGGGAGCGAGAACGCGTCGTTCTCCACGGTCAGGCTGACGATGCTGGCCGGATCGTTCAGCGGGTCGGCAGCCCGGGCGGCATGGCCAGGGGCCAGCAGCGGCAGCGCCAGAACCAGGGCCAAAGCCGGCCTGGCAGCCAGTATGGCAGCCGTGGAGCGTCCGGCGGCCATCTTCAATTCCGCATTGTTGTTGTCTGTCTGCCCCACCGTGAAATTCTCCCCTGCTGCGCTTTTGTATATCGGTATCCGAGAGCGCGATAAAAGCGGCAACCCTGCTTACAGAATATGCCCTGGTCCGCCAAGTTGCCAGTGCCGCCCGCGGGATTAAAGGAATATCAGGCGTGGATCGAGCCTTATCCCCCGCGCGGGGTGCTGGCCGCCAGTTCGATCAGCCGCTCCAGCACCTCGCCCTCCTGCGCGCCGGCGATCGCATGCTCGCCGTCGATCAGGAAACAGGGTACCCCGTTGATGCCCAGGCGGTGGGCCTGAAGGTTTTCCGCGTGAACCTGTTCCGTGCCCTCCGAGCCGAGCAGGAAATCACGACAGGAATCCCGGTCCAGCCCGTGCGCCGCGCCGATCAGGGCAAGCGTATCGGTGTCGCCGATATCCTGCCCCTCCACGAAATAGGCCTGGAAGATCGCCTGCACCATCTCATCCGCCACGCCGTATCCGGCGGCATGGCTTACCAGCCGGTGGGCATCGACACTGTTGGGCGTGCGGCGAATGGCCGAAAAATTGAACCGCACCCCTTCCGCCGCGCCGAGACGGGCGATGGAGGCATAAAGCCGGCGCGCCCGGTCTTCCGCGCCGAATTTGCGGATCATGTAGTCGGCTCGCGTCATCCCCTGGCGCGGCATGTCCGGATTCAGCAGAAACGGCCGCCAGACCAGCTCCACCCGCAGATCCCGGCGGCGCGCGAGCAGAAAGTTCAGCCGCCGCACGCCGAGATAGCACCAGGGACAGACGAAATCGAAAACGACCTCGATGGATAAACGAACCGGCAGGGGCGCGAGAATGTTCATCGCGCCAAGTTTAGCCGCATTTTCCCGCCGCCGCCAAGCTTCAGGCAATCCCAGGCGCTTTGCCAACAGGCGGCGCCGCATTATGCTGGCCGCATCACCGGAGGCCGCTTTGCCATTCAACCGTATTCTGCTGACCGCCCTGCTCCTCTGCTGCGGCGCGACCGCCGCCCAGGCCAGATCCAACCCGGAACCCCGCCCCTCGGGCATCGTCGTGCATTTGTTTGGGCCGGATTCGATCATGTCGCATCTCGTCCCCGGTCTTCCGGGCGAGACGCCGGCTCCGGCCGCGGCACCTGCGCCCGCCGCTAACGCCGCGCCGCAGCCGGGCGCCCAGCCGGGTGCCGCGCAATCCGGCGCCGCGCAATCCGGCGGCGCGCAATCCCAGGCGCAGCCCATCGCCACCGCCACTCCGGCAGCTGCCGCAGCGCCGGCGAACGACGACGTGCCAAGCCTTGGCGCGGTCCTGCACCAGATGTTCGTCGTGGGCGATCCGGAGCACCCGAGCCAGCCCTCCCCCGGCCGCGCCGCCCAGCATCTCAATCCCGGGAATTGAGGAAAAGATACCGCGCGGGGCGCCCATGATTGCGAATGAGGTTATGACGCCGCGCCGGCCTCCGGCGTGATGTTCATCAGGCGCGCCCCCGCCGGGACCGTCTCTCCCACGCGGCAGTGAACCTCCGCCACCGTGCCGGTTGCCGGCGCGCTGAGGGAGGTGAATAATTTCATCGATTCCAGCACCAGCACGGTCTGCCCCGCTTCCACGCGCTCGCCCGGCCCGGCCTTGACCTCGGCGATCACGCCCGGCATCGGCGCCAGCACCGCGCCGGAGGCGGCACCGCCCTTGCCGCCGCCGGAGGCCGCCGCCCGGGCGGGTGTGGAGACGGAAAACCGGTGCGTCTCGCCGCCCAGATGCAGATGGAGTGTCTCGCCCTCCCAGGCGAAACAGCCGGGGATGACATGTCCCTCATGCTCCGCCTCGAACGCCTCGCCCCGAAGCCGCAAACGCAGGTCGCGCGCGCCGGTCTTGTCCGCGACCCGGTAGAAGTCCGGCCCAGGGCATGTCACCACGCGCTCCGCCGTTTCCGCTTCATCGCTCACCAGCACATGCGCGGCCGCGCCCACCCCCGCCGGGGCCAGCACCCGGAAGCCCGAGAGCGTGTCCCAGGCCGTAGTAGCGACGGCCGGGCCATGACCTTGCCGGGGCGCGGTGGCCAGCACGGCGGCGAGGGCGCGGGCCAGGTCGAGATGCCTGGCGGGCGGCGTCCAGCCACCGGCAAACGCCTCCTCGATGAGACGCGTGGTGGCGCGGCCCGTGGCGAAATCCGGCTGATCCAGCGTGTCGGCCAGGAAGGCGAGCGTGGTTTGCGGCCCCAGAATGACCGTATGGCGCAGCCCCTCCTTGAGCCGGGCCAGCGCCTCCTCCCGCGTTCCGCCATGGGCGATGGCCTTGGCCAGCAGCGAATCATAGAACAGGGTCACGGCGCTGCCGCGCGTAATGCCGGAATCGAAACGGAGCGTTTCCGGCGGGCGATAGAGCTGGATAGTTCCGGCATCGGGGCTGAAGCCCCGATCCGCCCGCTCCGCGGTGATGCGCGCCTCGATCGCGTGGCCGCGCGCATGGATCATCTCCTGGGAGAGGGGCAGCTTCTCGCCGCAGACAATCCGGATCTGCCATTCCACCAGATCCTGGCCGGTGATCGCCTCGGTCACCGGATGCTCGACCTGCAAGCGGGTATTCATTTCCAGAAACCAGGGCTCGTCCTGGCCGTCCTCGAAAATGAATTCCACCGTGCCGAGGTTGTCATAGCCGATCGCCCGGCTCAGCCTGACGGCATTGCCCAGCAGCGCCGCGCGCGCCGCCTCGGGCAGGTTGGGGGCGGGCGCCTCCTCCAGCACTTTCTGGTTATTGCGCTGCACGGAACAGTCGCGCTCGAACAGGTGTACGAGATTGCCATGCTTATCGCCGGCCACCTGCACCTCCAGATGGCGCGGGCGAAGCACGAGACGCTCGATCAGCAAAGCGGGATCGCCGAAGGCGGCTTCCGCCTCGCGCCGGGCGATATCCAGCGCGGCGTCGAGTTCCCCGGGCGCATGAACCCGGCGCATGCCGCGCCCGCCACCCCCGGCAGAGGCCTTGACCATCAGCGGAAAACCGACGCGCCCGGCCTCCTCGCGCAGCCGGGCGGTGGATTGTTCATCCCCCTGGTAGCCGGGCACGCTTTTCACCCCGGCCTCGGCGGCGATGCGCTTGGCGCGGATCTTGTCGCCCATCAGGTGAATCGATTCCGCCGACGGCCCCACCCAGACCAGCCCCGCCGCCGCGCAGAGACGGGGAAGCTCGGGCTTCTCGGAAAGAAATCCATAGCCCGGATGGATGGCGGCGGCACCGGTGCGGGCCGCCGCCTCCATGATCGCCTCGGCCCGCAAATAGCTCTCCCGCGCAGGCGCGGGGCCGATCCGCACCGCCTCATCGGCGAGGCGCACATGCAGGGCATCGCGGTCGGCATCGGAATAGACGGCGATACTGCGGATGCCGAGCCGCGCGCAGCTGCGCATGACGCGCACGGCGATCTCACCGCGATTGGCAATGAGCAGCGAGGGGATCATGCGGGTCACATCCTGTAAACCGGCCGGTTGGGCGGCAGTTCCACCCGCCGGGCGGCAAGCGCCAGGCAAAGCCCGAGCACGTCGCGGGTCTGTTGCGGCTCGATGATGCCGTCATCCCAGATGCGGGCGGTGGCGTAATACGGCGTGCTCTGTTCCTCGAACTGCGCGCGCGTCTCGCGGTCCACCCGGGCGATTTCCGCCTCATCCGCCGCCCCGCGCGTGAGGCTGTCGCGGCGCAGTTCGGTAACCACCGTGGCGGCGACATCGGCGCTCATGGTGGCGATGCGCGCATTCGGCCAGCTGAACAGAAAACGCGGGCGGAAACCGCGCCCGCACATGCCGTAATTGCCGGCGCCGTAGGAGCCGCCGATGATGACCGTGAAGCGCGGCACGCGCGCGTTGGCTACCGCATAGACGAGCTTGGCGGAGTGTTTGGCGATGCCATGACGCTCCGCCTCGGTGCCGACCATGAAGCCGGTTATGTTCTGCAGAAAGAGCAGCGGGGTTTCGCGCTGGTCGGATAACTCAATGAAATGCGCGCCCTTGGTCGCGGCTTCCGAAAACAGCACGCCGTTATTGGCCAGGATGCCCACCTTCTCGCCATGAATCGCCGCGAAGCCGCATACCAGGGTGGAACCGTAGGCCGGCTTGAACTCCTGAAATTCGCTGCCGTCCACCATGCGGGCGATCACCTCGCGCACATCATAGGGGCGCTTGAGGTCGGTGCCGACGATCCCGCCCAGCTCGGCCGGGTCGTGGAGCGGCGAGCGCGCCGGCTCCGGCGGGCGCGGCTGCGCGCGCAGGCCCAGGGAGCCGATGATATCCCGCAGCTTGGCCAGCGCCGCCAGCTCGGTCTCCGCCAGATAGTCGGAGACGCCGGAGACGAGCGTGTGCATCTCCGCGCCGCCCAGGGTCTCGCCATCCACGATTTCGTTGATGGCGGCCTTGACGATGGGCGGGCCGCCGAGATGGATGCGCCCGGTGCCGCGCACCATCACCAGCTCGTCGGAAAGCGCGGGAATATAGGCGCCGCCCGCCGTGCAGCCGCCGAACACGGCGGAAATCTGCGGCAACCCGGCGGCGGACATGCGGCATTGCTGGAAAAACGTGCCGCCGAAATGGTCGCGGTCCGGGAACACCATGTCCTGTTCCTGAAGATACGC
>JAJYAF010000047.1 GCA_021779655.1 Pseudomonadota bacterium | reverse complement strand
ACGGCTTCACGCAATTCGGCAAACAAATTCGCGCTCATTTCGGTCCTGTCATTCATTTCCTCAGGCGGAAGCGGTCGGATCGGTCAGCCGCCGGTATTCCTCCAGGGCGTAGCGGTCGGTCATGCCCGCCACATAATCGCGTACCACCAGGGCGGCCTGACCGCTCATCGCCTCGCCCGCCCAGGCCCGCCATTCATCGGGCAGGAGATCGGGCCGCGCATGCAGCAGGGTGGCCAGCGCCTCGGTCACTTTCTCCGCCTTGTGGTTCATCCGGTTCAAGCGCCAATGCCGGTACATGCGGCCGAACAGGAAGGTCTTTATCGCGGCGTTCGCCTGCACGAAACCCGCGCCGAAGCCGATCACGGGCTGGCTGGAATCGCGCACCGCATCCGCATCGCGCGGCGCCAGCGCCTCCAGCCGCCGGCGGCTCTCGGCCACCAGGTCGGCGATCATGACGTCGATCACGCGCCGTGTCATTTCATGGCGGACGCGCTTTTCATCATCGGTCAGCCGCCGCGCCTGCGCCAGCATCTCCGCCGCCACCGGCAATTCCGCAACATCGGCCAGGGTAAACAGCCCGGCCCGCAAACCGTCATCCATGTCATGGGCGTTATACGCGATATCGTCCGCAAGGGCCGCCACCTGCGCTTCCGCCGAAGCATGGCGGTGCAGATCGAGCGGGAACTGCGCGTTGAACTCGGCGATGTAGGCCGGCGGCGCCGTCACCGGCCCGTTATGCTTGGCCAGCCCCTCCAGCGTTTCCCAGCTCAGATTCAGCCCGTCGAAACCGGCATAGCGCCGCTCCAGCAAGGTCACCACCCGCAGGCTCTGCGCGTTATGATCAAAGCCGCCGAAATCCGCCAGCGCCTTGGCAAGCCCGGTTTCCCCGGCATGGCCAAAGGGCGGATGGCCAAGATCGTGCGCCAGCGCCAGCACTTCGGCCAAATCCTCATCCAGGCGCAACATCCGGGCAACGCTGCGCGCGATCTGCGCCACCTCCAGGCTATGCGTGAGCCGCGTGCGGTAGAAATCGCCCTCGCCCGTCACGAACACCTGTGTCTTGGATTGCAGTTTGCGGAAAGCCTGGGAATGGATCACCCGGTCGCGGTCGCGCTGGTACTCCGTCCGGCCGCCGGGCGGCGCTTCCTGGCGCAGGCGGCCGCGCGATGCCTCAGCGCGGACCGCATATGGGGCTAAGTCCATGCGGCTCCCATACACGCAACCGGCTCTTCAATCCAACCTTGCGCCGCGCTATATGGGCGGTATGACCAGCGAAGTCGTCGCACCCGCACCGCCCTTGCGCCTCTCAGCCGCCGCCGCCCGGCAGATTGCCGCCGTGCTTTCCGCCGAACCCGGCGCCAAGGCCCTGCGGGTGGAGGTTCTGGCCGGCGGCTGCAGCGGCTTCCAATACCGGTTCGATCTCACGGATACGCGAAACCCCGACGATCTGGTCCTCACCGCCTCGGGCGCCACGGTCTATGTCGATCCCGCCAGCCTCGACCTGCTCGCCGGCGCGGAGCTGGACTATAAGGATTCGCTGATGGGCGCCTATTTCGCCGTGCAAAACCCCAACGCCACGTCTTCGTGCGGCTGCGGAACGTCTTTCTCTGTCGATTAAAATTACCAGTTGGAACGTGAATTCCATCCGCTCGCGGGAATCGCACGTGGCGGATTTCTTAAGCCGTGAGCAGCCGGATTTCCTGCTGCTTCAGGAGATAAAGTGCGAGGAGCACCGGTTCCCGGCCCTGCGCTTTGCCGAACTCGGCTACAAATCCGCGGTCTCGGGCCAGAAATCCTATAACGGCGTCGCCCTGCTGCATCGGGCGGAGGTCATCGTCAACCACCGCAAGCTCCCCGGCATGGGCGAGGAAGACAGCCATGCCCGCTATATCGAGGCCGAGCACAACGGCCTTACCGTGGGAAATCTCTATCTTCCCAATGGCAATTCCGGCGGCGAAGCGGGCTATGCCTACAAACTCGCCTGGATGCGCGCGCTTTATGCCCATGCACATTCCCTGCTGGAGGCCGATTTCGATTTCGTTCTGGCGGGTGATTATAATGTCTGCCCGGCCGATCTCGATTACGCGCCCGGCGCGTTGCCGAAAACCGACGCGCTGGTGCGCCCCGAAACCCGGGCGGCCTTCAACGCGCTGCTCTGGCTCGGCCTCAGCGACGCGGTGCGCGCGCTGTATCCCACTGCCAGGCTCTATACTTTCTGGGATTACCAGGCCGGCTGCTGGGACCGGGATATCGGCCTGCGCATCGATCACGTCCTGCTTTCGCCCCGCCTCGCCGAACGGCTCGTTCAGGCCGTCATCGGGCGGGAGGAGCGCGGCAGGCCGCAGCCTTCCGACCACGTGCCGGTGACCGTGCTGCTCGATTAGGGCCACGTTTGCCGCGGCTATGCGGTGGCGAGCAGTTTCACCCCAACCAGCATCAACACGACCGCCAGGACGTATTTCAGTACCCGGCCCGGCGTGTAGCGCGCCGCGTAGCTGCCGATGATAATGCCGGGGATCGAGCCGATCAGCAGCGGCTCCAGCAATGAAAGCCTGATCGAGCCGAGATACCAGTGCCCTAGCCCCGCCAGTAGCGTGAGCGGTACGGCATGCGCGATATCCGATCCCACGATCCGCACGATCGGCAGCCGTGGATACAGAAACAGCAGCGCGATCGTCCCCAGCGCTCCCGCGCCCACGGACGTGAGCGCCACCAGCACGCCGACGATGAATCCCACGACAACGGTGATGGCAAGCGAGCGCTGCGCCGAACGCGTCTCGACCCGCCGCGCCGCGATCTTGAGGATCCGCTCCCGCAGAATCAGCAGCGTCGCGCTGATCAAAAGCGTGAGCCCGAGCGTCAGCGACATCGCGTTCGCCACCGCCTTGCTGTCGGTCCCGAAATAGGCCAGTCCCAGCAGAACCAGCGCCGTGGCGGGGACCGAGCCGCAGGCCAGCCGCCCCACGATCCGCCAATCCACCGTCTTGCCGGCGCTGTGAATGGTGGTGCCAACGGCCTTGGTGACCGCCGCGAAAAGCAGGTCGGTTCCCACAGCCGTCGCGGGGCTGAAGCCGAATATCAGCATCAGCAGCGGCGTCATCAGCGAGCCACCGCCCACACCCGTCAGCCCGACCAGCAGCCCCACCAGCAGACCGGAGACGATATAGGCGCCTGCGAATTCCGGGTGCGCGGCATGCATACTTCAATGCTCCTTTTTCGCTTCAGCCGGTTGTGCCCGGACCGTGGCGATAAACGCCGCGATCAGCGCGGGCGATTTCACTCCGGGCGCGGTTTCCACGCCGGAGGAAACATCCACGCCGGGCGCACCGCTGCGGATAATCGCCTCCGCCACGTTGGCGGGGTTGAGCCCGCCGCCCAGCAGCCAGGGGGAAGGCGCCTGCCAGCCGGTCAGCAGCCCCCAATCCATTGCCAGCGCGTTGCCTCCGGGCCGGCTCGCTCCGGCCGGCGGCCTGGCTTCCACGACAAAGCCATCCAGCCCTTGCGCATCCATCGGTAAGTCCGCCGCCGTGCCGATGCCGACGGCGCGCCAGGTTTTTATTTTGAATTCCGAACGGATCTGCCGGCAGAGCGCGGAGCTGCCGTAAATCTGTAACACGTCCAGGGCCACGATGCCGAGCGTTTCACGAATGTCGGCGGCCGCCGGCTCCACGAACAAGCCCACGCGCCGGGGGCGGGAAGCCTGCTCCGGACCGGAAGTCTGGCGCGCGGCAAGCTCAGCCGCGCGGGCCGGGGTAACAAAGCGTGGCGAGCGTTCAAAGAACACGAAGCCGATATAATCGGCACCGCCGAGCGCAGCCGCATCGAACGCGGCCTCGCTGTTCACGCCGCAAATCTTCACCTGCGTCATTGCCGATCAGCCGATCGCCGCTGCAATCCGCGCCGCCGCCGCGCCAGGGCTGGTGGCGGTGGTGATCGGACGGCCCACCACGATGTAATCGGCCCCCGCCCGCACGGCGGCTTCGGGCGTCATTACCCGTGCCTGGTCATCCGTTGCCGCACCTGGCGGGCGGATTCCCGGTGTCACCAGGAGCGGCTTTGCGCCAAAGGCCGCGCGCAAGGGCGCCAGTTCATGCGGGGAGCAGATCAGCCCGTCCGCACCGGAGTCCAGCGCCAGCCGGGCCAGCCGCAAGGTTTGCGCCGCGACGCCGCCGGAGGCGCCGGTGGCGGCCAGCGCCGCGTCGTCGAGGCTGGTCAGCACTGTCACCGCCAGGATGCGCGGCCGCGCGTGGCCCGCCGCTTCCGCCGCGTGCCGCGCCGCCGCCACCATGGTGGCGCCGCCCGCGGCATGAACCGTCAGCATTGCAACCTTCAGCGCGAGCAACGAACGAACCGCGCCCGCAACCGTGTTCGGAATGTCGTGCAGCTTCAAATCGAGAAATACCGGCAGGCCTTGTGCCGCCTTGAGCCCCTCCGGGCCATGAGCCAGAAAATATTCAAGCCCCAGTTTCACCAGCCCGCAGGAAGGCGCAACCGCGCGCACCAGCCGGCGCGCCTCATCGGCGTCGGCGGTGTCTATCGCCACGATCAGCCGTTCGGCACGCCCCGTCACGCGGCCGTTTCCTGCCGCCCGTTCGGGTTCGGCAAGGCCGTGCCTGAGGACGTACCCAAGGAAGTGCCGGGTGCGGTCGCGGCGCCGAGGCGCGCCTCCAGTTCGGCCGCGCGTTTCTCCGCCCGCCGCATCCGCCGCCGCGCGGCAAGCCGTTTCGGCAGATGCGCCGCAAGCCCGGCCAGAAAGCCCAGCACCGCGGCCGCGATGACAACCCCACCCACCGGCGGCGCGCCCAGAATGCCGAACGGCCAGAAGCTCAGCTCGACCGGCGCCCGATTGGAAAGCAGGAAAATGACAAGGACCAGCAACAGGACCAGGCCAGGCAGCGCCCGGAGGAATTTCAGCTTTTCGCTCCGCCGTTCTTTTTCGCGCCATGCGCGAGGGCCGGGCGGTTGATCCGCTCCCGCAACTCCTTGCCTGCCTTGAAGAAGGGGACGAATTTCTGCTCCACCTCCACGGTTTCTCCGGTGCGCGGGTTGCGGCCGGCGCGCGCGTTGCGCTGCTTGACCGTGAAGGCACCGAAACCCCGCAATTCCACCCGCTCGTTCCGGGAAAGCGCTGCGGTAATTTCATCGAAAAAGGCGGCCACGATACGTTCGACATCGCTGATGGTCAAATGCGGGTTATCTTCCGCCAGGCCGGCAATCAGTTCAGAACGCGTCATCCCTCATGTCCCCCGCCTGAGCATGACAGGAGACGGCCGCCGGGTCAATAATTACCTGACCAATAACCGATTGTGATAACAGGTTTTTTGCTTGGCGGATTTTGCCCGGAAGCCATCACCGGCCGGAAATCATCATCCCCCGGTCTGGGCGTTGCGGCGGCGAATCGCGGCTCCCAGAATATCGCCGAGCGAGGCGCCGGAGTCCGAAGAGCCGAATTCCGAAACTGCCTGCTTGTCCTCGTCGATCTCCTTGCCCTTGATGGTCAGCTGCAGCTTGCGGGCCGCGCGATCTATGGCGGTAATCTTCGCATCGACGGAATCGCCCACCGCGAACCGCTCGGAGCGCTGCTCCGATTTCTCGCGGGCGAGCTCGGCGCGGCGGATGAAACCGGTCAGCACTTCGTCCACCTTCACCTCGATACCGTTGGATTGCACGGCCGTGACAATGCAGGTGACGACCTGGCCCTTATGGATACGCTCCAGGACGCCGGCCGCCGGGTCCGCCTCCAGCTGCTTGATGCCAAGGCTGATCCGCTCCTTCTCCACATCGATGTCGAGAACCTTCGCCTTCACCACATCGCCCTTGTGATACCGGGCAATGGCAAGCTCGCCGGAATCTTCCCAGGAAATATCCGACATGTGAACCATGCCGTCGATATCCGGACCGATGCCCACGAACAGGCCGAATTCGGTGATGTTGCGAATTTCTCCTTCCACCACCGAGCCGATCGGATGCTCGTCCTGGAACTCCTCCCAGGGGTTGCGCGTCACCTGTTTGAGACCGAGCGAGATGCGGCGCTTGGAGGCATCCACATCCAACACGACAACTTCCACCTCCTGGCTGGTGGAGACGATCTTGCCCGGATGCGCGTTCTTCTTGGTCCAGGACATTTCGGAGACATGCACCAACCCCTCGATCCCCGGCTCCAACTCCACGAAGGCGCCATAATCGGTGATATTGGTGACCCGGCCGGAAATCTTGATGCCGGGCGGATATTTTGCCTCGACGCCCTCCCAGGGGTCGGCTTCCAGCTGTTTCATGCCAAGAGAAATGCGCTGCGTCTCCGGGTTGAAGCGGATGACCTGCACCTTCACCGACTGACCGATGGTGAGCGCCTCGGCCGGATGGTTGATGCGCCGCCAGGCGATGTCGGTCACGTGCAGCAGCCCGTCCACGCCGCCGAGATCCACGAAGGCGCCATAATCGGTGATGTTCTTCACCACGCCATCCAGAATCTGCCCTCCTTCAAGCCATGGATCAGCTCGGAGCGCTGCTCGGCGCGCGTCTCCTCCAGCACCGCCCGGCGGGAGACGACGATATTGCCGCGGGCGCGGTCCATTTTCAGGATTTGAAAAGGCTGCGACACGCCCATCAGCGGCCCGACATCGCGCACCGGCCGGATATCCACCTGGCTTCCGGGCAGAAACGCCGTGGCGCCGCCGAGATCGACCGTGAAACCACCCTTCACGCGGCCATGGATCACACCGTTCACCCGCGCCTGGGACTCAAAGGATTTCTCAAGCTGCGTCCAGCTCTCCTCCCGCCGCGCCTTCTCGCGCGACAGCACCATCGCGCCGTCCTTGTCCTCGTAGCGCTCGATATAAAGATCATACACGTCGCCGGCCTTCACCTCCGGCTTGGCGCCCACGGGCGCGAATTCGCGCAGCGGCACGCGGCCTTCGCTCTTCAGGCCGACATCGACGATCACGAAATCATCGTCGATCCTAAGCACCTTGCCGGAGACGATGGAGCCTTCAAACCCGGCATTGACGCCGAGCGAGGAGTCGAGCAGGGCCGCGAAATCCTCGCCGCCGGAATAAGCGGGCGTGTCGGAATGGCGGAGAACGGTTGCGGATGAAGCCATGAGGCTGGATGCTTCCTTATATGGATGAAAAGCAATAGCTTTTCATGGGTTTGCGCGGCCCCGGACTTGCGGGGATACGGCTTGGCGGATGGCCCGGTGGGATAAGTGAATTTGGCGCAAACCAAAGGCCCGGGCGCTCACCGCACGGGTTGGTGCCCCATTTAGCGCTAATGCCGGGTGAGTCAATAGCAAGGGAGGGCTGAAAGTTTTCGGTCGGGTCCGCCTGGGCGGCGGGCTTGCCGCTTCGCGTTCTGAAATGCCATGCTATAAGCCGCCGCAATGAAACAAATTCAGCTCCGCAGGTTGCTTCGCGCCTGCAGGTTCGTTCGCCCCGGCAGGCTTGGCGCCGTTGCGCTCGCCCCCGCCCTGCTGTCGCTTGCCGCCGCGCTCGGCGGCTGTTCCGGGAGCAGCCAGCCGGCGGCCGAAAACTACGCCGGACCCCCGCCACCCGCCGATCAGCTCTACGCCGAGGGCCTTCAGGAGATGCGCGCTGGCAAATACGACCAGGCCATCACCAAATTCAACGAAATCGACGAGGACTACCCCTATTCCACCTGGGCCACCCATGCCGAGGTGCTCGCCGGATACTCGCAATATAAAGACCAGGACTATGACGACGCCATCGCCTCGCTCAGCCGCTATATCGCGCTGCATCCCACCGACCAGGAAGCGGCCTATGCCTATTACGTGAAGGCGCTGTGCTATTATGAGCAGATCGAAGACGTGCAACGCGACCAGACCGCCACTTTCGAGGCGATCCAGACTCTCAACGATGTCATCACCCGCTATCCCACCAGCGCCTACGCGCACGATGCCCGCATCAAGCTGCGGCTGGCCTATAACCGCCTGGCCGGGCATGAGATGGTGATCGGCCGGTTCTACGAAAAACAACACCTCTACGGCGCCGCGATCGGCCGGTTCCAGAACGTGATCCAAACCTACCAGACCACCACCTTCACGCCCGAGGCACTGGAGCGGACCACCGAATGCTATCTCGATCTGGGCCTCATCGGCGCGGCGCAGCGCACCGCCTCGGTGCTCGCCTATAACTATCCCGGCAGCATCTGGTACCAGGCGGCCTATGACAAGCTGCGGGCGCACGACCTGGTGGCGGATGCGCAAACGCCGGCCCCTCCGAAACCACATGGCTTTCTCTTCGGCCTTTTCTAATCTCCGGGCATGCTGAACGCGCTCTCGATCCGCGACGTGGTGCTGATCGAGAAGCTTGATCTGCATTTCCGAAGCGGCCTTACCACCCTCACCGGCGAGACTGGCGCTGGCAAATCCATTCTTCTCGACAGTCTTGGCCTGGCGCTCGGCGCGCGCGCCGATATCGGCCTGATCCGCGCCAGCGCCGCGCAGGCTGTTGTGAGCGCGGTGTTTTCCGTGGCGCCTGACCACCCGGCGCTCGCCCTGCTGCGGGAGCAGGGGCTGGATGGCGGGGAGGAGATCGTGCTGCGCCGGATCCTCGGGCGCGACGGCCGCTCCCGTGCCCTGGTAAACGATCAGGCGGTCGGCGTGGCGCTGCTGAAAAAACTTGGGGGTCTCCTGATCGAGGTGCAGGGCCAGCACGAACAGGTGGGTCTTGCCGACCCGGCGAACCATCTGCTTCTCCTCGATGCCTTCGGCGTGCCGCTTTCCGCCCGGGAGCTCGCCGATGCGCGGTTCCGGGCCTGGAAGGAAAGCGCGGCCCGCCTGCAAGCGGCCGAGCGGCAGATCGCCGAAGCGGCCCGCGACGAGGAATTGCTGCGCTTTTCGGTGGAGGAACTCAGCGCGCTGAACCCGCTGCCCGGAGAAGAGGAAGAACTCGCCGCCCGGCGCCTTGACTTGCAGTCCGGTGAGCGCCGGGCGGAGGCCATCGCCGTTGCGCTCGCCGAACTCACCCTCAAGGACCGCCGCTCGCCCGGCCCCGCCGCGTATCTGCGCGCCGCCGCCCGCGCGCTTGGCCGCCTGCCCCCAGCCGAGAACGGTCATCCGGCGGCCGATGCGCTCGCCGCGATCGAGCGGGCGGAAGAAGCGCTTGGCGAGGCTGAGCGCCTGCTCACCCGCCTCGCGCAGGAAGAGCAGGACGACCCGCGCGCGCTGGAGGCTACCGAGGAGCGGCTTTTCGCGCTGCGCGCCGCCGCGCGCAAACACGGCGTCAGCGCGGTCATGCTCCCGGAATTGCTGGCCGAACTCAGGGCCAGGCTCGGCGCGCTTGAAACCGGAGCCGAGAATGCCGCGGAACTCGGCCGGGAGACAGCGCGCAAGCGCGCGGAATACCTTGAAGCGGCCACGGCCCTTTCCGAATTGCGGCAAAAGGCGGCCGGGCGGCTGGAAAAGGCGCTGGCCCGGGAATTGCCGCCGCTCAAGCTCGATCGCGCCCGCTTCGTCGTGGAGCAGGCCCCGCTGCCGGAGCCGCATTGGAACGCCCGGGGCATGGACTCCATCCGCTTCCTCATCGCAACCAATCCGGGCGCGACACCGGGCGCCCTGGACAAGATCGCTTCCGGCGGCGAACTCTCGCGCCTGATGCTGGCCCTGAAGGTGGTGCTGAGCGGCGGCGCCAGCGCCGGGACGCTGATCTTCGACGAGGTGGATTCCGGCATCGGCGGCGCCACGGCAGCAGCAGTGGGCGAGCGGCTCACCCGCGTGGCGGAAACCCTGCAGGTGCTGGTGATCACCCATTCGCCGCAGGTTGCGGCCCGCGGCGCGGCGCAGTTGCGGGTGGCGAAGCAGCTTGCGAACGGCCGGGCGATCACCCGGGTCGATACGCTGAACGCCGCCGAGCGCCGCGAGGAAATCGCCCGCATGCTGGCCGGCGAATCCGTCACCGATGCGGCGCGCCAGGCGGCGGCGAGCCTGCTCGGCCAGCCATGAGCACCGATGACGCGCGCAAGCGCTTCAACGCGCTGATGGCGGCGATCGCCAAGGCGAACACGGCCTATTACACCAAAGACGCGCCGATCATGACCGATGCGGAATACGACGCACTGCGCGCGGAAGCCACCGCGCTGCTCGGCCGTCACCCGGAATTCGGCGAAACCGGCGAGGCGCTCGCGAAAGTCGGCGCCAAGCCGGCGGCGGGCTTCCGGAAATTGCCGCACGCCGTGCCGATGCTCGCGCTGGACAACGGATT
>JAJYAF010000046.1 GCA_021779655.1 Pseudomonadota bacterium | reverse complement strand
TGTGAATAGGCCTTTCCTTGCTCCCAAAGCATCGTGACCTCCAGATCGTCCAACCGGACGTCCATGAATCACAGATCGAACCCGTTTCGGAAGACCCGATTCCAGCCAAGGTGGAAATGCTCTAGAAGGCTGAAGCGCCGCGCCGCCCAATCCGTTCGCAACGCCTGCTTGAACTTCGTCAGGCAGGAACGCGCGTGGGTGGGCATGATCCGATCTGTAGACATATCATCCTTCAATTTATGGGCCGCAAATTCGAGCATTGGGCGGAAATGCCGGGCCTTGATCGCCCTTGCTCCGATTTCCCCTGCCGGAACACTTGCCCGGAACCCTTGGCAGGTAACCGGCTGTTACTTTTCAGTGACCATTTTGATAGTGGGGACGGAAACGCGTCGGGTCAACCAGGCAGACGCGCCGGTGAGATGAATAAAATGGCGCGATCAACCTGGAATAGAACAAAAAGTTCATCGTTCTCGCCAGCAAAACGATCATTCCCTGCTGGGACCTGCGCGCCGATCGCCCTCAACCGGGTGTAGGCGGCTTAAGCCAGCACCCGGATTGCTGTCAGTCCGGCTGCCAGGCAGTCAGCAAGGTCGGGGAGGGAAAGCGCGATGCAACCGCTGGTCGGCGCATAATCAGGGGTGGCGACATGCAAGAAAATCGCCGAGCCCCGGTGCGGTACGACGGGGCGCAAATTCCAGTCAAGCACGCCGATGATGTCATAGACGGAATCCTGCCGCCACAGCGCCTCGTGCCTTCCGTAATACGGGATCTTCACGTGGCAGTTATAGCGCGGATCCTCCGGGTCATCGCACCAGCCGTCATCCGGCGCGATCGGCTCCACCGGCACGGCGCATTTTGGCGGCTTCACCCGTCCGGCGCGGTAGAACACCCGCATCAGCCGCAGCAGCCCAATCGGCGTTGCGCCATCGCCCTCCTGCTTTTCCGCCGTCCTGCCGGAACGGCCGATCGCCGCCCGGCAGCGCAGCCCGGCACCGGTTAGCACGTTGTGTTTTTGCAGCAGAAACTCAGTCAAACAAATGCCCGAAACGCAAAGCTTTGGTGGCAAGATAAACGTTGTTGACGCCGTTGGGTTCGAACGAATGCGGCACCCGAGCGATGATTTCAACGCCGCAAGCGGCCAGCGACGCGACTTTTTCCGGATTGTTGGTGAGCAGCCTTATGCGCGGCATCCCCAGCGCGCGCAGCATGGCGGCCGCGATCTGAAAGTTGCGTTCATCCGCCTGCCAGCCCAGCGCGCGGTTGGCGTCCAGTGTGTCCAGTCCGCTATCCTGCAACGTATAAGCCCGCAACTTGTTGATCAGGCCGATCCCACGGCCCTCCTGGCTCAAATAAAGCACGGCCCCTGCGCCTTCCTCGGCCATGCGCGAAATCGCGCCCCGCAGCTGCGGTCCGCAATCGCAACGCAGCGAGCCCAGCAAGTCTCCGGTGAAGCATTCCGAGTGGATACGAACCAGGGGGGCTTCCTCTGCCGCCGGATTGCCCACCAGGATGGCCATGTGTTCTATGCCCTGGTCGAGCGCCCGGAACGCGATAAGCCGCGCGTTTGGCGCGCCATCCAGCGGTACCGCCACGTCCGCCACCTGGGTGAGGGAGGCGGCAAGCCTGCCCGGATAGGCGAGCAGATCCTCCGCCGGCACGGAGAGAAGATCGGCCCCCGCCGGCAGCGAGGCCCAGCCGGGCCGCACCGGGGCTGCCACCATCCCCGGCAGCAGCCGGGCGAGCTTGCCCAGGGCCAATGCGGCCGAAGCTGCTTCCGGTGGCTGCATCGCTTCGAACCGGGGTAAAATCTGTTCCATTGTCGGGTCGGCGGCCCGGCGCAGGGCGGCCGGATCGATAAGCGGCCGCGCCAGCTTCAGTGCGACGATGTCCCTGCCATCCGGCGGATCGTGCTGGAGCACGGCGGCGGCGCGCGAGGTAGCCAGCAGCAGACCGGCCTGGCCTTGCGAGAGCCGGTCGATCAGAGACAACCCTTCCGCGCCGATTGTCTCCGCCGGTGCCACGATCAGCGGGCGCCGCGCCGCCAGCACCACCGGCACGCCCCGCCTTGCCTCCGCGATGGCACGATGCACCGCGCGTGTGCGCGGTGTGCCTAAACCTGGATCGGAACGGGCGGCATCCTGCGTCATGGTCTCGAAATAATGCGTCATCGAGGGCAAAGCTATAGGTGAATTCCGGTCAAAACGGGTAGAATGGACGGTTCCCTTGTGCTGCACTGCGACAAGGCGGGATCAAGGTATACCGGTTTGAATGGGAATTGCGGCGCGCCATGCCTGGCCCGTTGCCGCTCCGCTATGAGCGATCCATAAATATTGTATAAACAGGCAAACCAAGGGGGCTCATGCCGGGTCAGCATCCTATTCTCGTGATCGACGACGATGCTGCGTTGCGTTCGGAGTTGATCGGCCAACTCGCCGCCGATGGCGAGTTTGTGCCGGTGGCTGCTTCGTCGCTCGGGGAAGCGGCGGCGCTGCTGCGCGGTGGCAGGCCTCGCTTTGCAGCCGTGGTGATGGATATCAGCCTGCCGGATGGCGATGGCCGGGATTTCTGCAGGGCGCTGCGGCAGGAGGGCATCAAGATACCGATCATCATGCTCACCCGCTCCACCGCTGAGACCGATGTGGTCCGGGGTCTCGATTCCGGCGCCAACGACTATATCGCCAAGCCTTTCCGGCTGAACGAATTGCTGGCACGCCTGCGCGCGCAGCTTCGCGCATTTGAAAGCAGCGAGGATGCGGTCTTCACCATCGGCCCTTACATGTTCCGCCCGGCGGCGCGCCAGTTGCTGGACCCGGTCCGGAACAAGCGCATCCGGCTGACCGACAAGGAGGCCGCGATCCTGAAATTCCTCTACCGCGCCGCCGGCCGTCCGGCCGCCAGGCAGACGCTGCTCAATGAAGTGTGGGGGTACAATTCTGCGGTGACGACCCATACGCTGGAGACGCATATCTACCGCCTCCGGCAGAAGATCGAACCCGATCCCTCAAGCTCCCGTCTGCTGCTGACCGAAGGCGGCGGCTACCGCCTGGACCTCGAGGCCGCGGAACATTCCCAGTCGGCCGGTTTATCCCCGGGCGCGAATGGGCTATAGCCGCCTGGCTGGTCCCCGTAGCTCAGCAGGATAGAGCACAGGATTCCTAATCCTGGGGCCGTGGGTTCGAATCCCGCCGGGGACACCATTGGCCGACAAAAACAATAGTTCGGCCTGGCCGGCCCATGGCTCGGGATAAAACCTTCACCCGGAAAGGATCACGCGAATGCCCGTCATTGTCGATCGGCGGCCCCAGGGGGTTGCCGTCATCTCGATCGATCGTCCCGCCAAACTGAATGCCCTGAACAGCGAGACCCTGCATGCGCTGGCCGAACGCACGGCCGAATTGGGCCGGGATCCCGCGTTACGGATGATCGTGCTCCGTGGTGCCGGCGAACGGGCCTTTGCCAGCGGTGCGGATCTCGGCGAAATGGCGGCGCTCAGCGGCACAGAAGCCGCTCGCCGTTTCATTACCCGGGTCCATCAAGCCTGCGCCGCGGTTCGTGCCGTGCCGGTGCCGGTGGTCGCGCGGATCGTGGGACCATGCCTTGGCGCCGGCCTGGAACTCGCCGCCTCCTGCGATCTGCGGGTCGCCGCCACCAATGCGCGTTTCGCCATGCCCGAGGTCAAGCTTGGTTTACCTTCGGTGGTCGAGGCAGCCGTGCTTCCACGGCTCATCGGCCTCGGCCGCGCCAATCGCATGCTTTTCACAGGTGAGACGATTGGCGCTGCCGAGGCGCTCAACTGGGGGCTGGTGGAAGACGTCGTGCCGGAGCACGCCATTGACGATGCGATCCAGAACCTGACCGAGACGATTTTGCGGGCCGGCCCTCAAGCGGTACGGTTGCAGAAAGCGCTGATTGCCGAATGGCAGGAATTGCCTTTGAGCGGGGCGATCGCCGCCGGCATTGATTGTTTCGCGCGGGCCTGGGAAGGCGACGAACCGCATGCCATGCTGGGGGCAAGACCGCGAAAGGGGTAGGGCGTGTATTGTCCGCTTGCGGAACTCAGGCGGCGATCCAGCCCTGCGCCACCGCCGCATCGTGCCGGCACTGCTCGGGCCCGCCGAGGACCTGCCGATCGAAGGTGATGCGCTTGAACTGGAAATGCAGGCCCAGCAGGTCGGTAAAACCCATGCCGCCATGCACTTCAGTGGCAAGCCGCGCCACCTCGCGCCCCACCTCGGCGAGATGGGCTTTGGCGTGAGAGGCGGCCATGGCGGCTTCCTCCGGCACCGCGTCCTGCGCGTAGGCGGCATACCAGACCATGGCGCGGCAGGGTTCGAGCATGGTCGCCATATCGGCGCACATATACTTCACGCCTTGGAAGCTGCCGATGACGCGGCCGAACTGCATCCGCTCCTTGGCATAGGCCACCGCGCGGTCGAGCATATTCTGCGCCGCGCCGAGCGTATCGGCCGCCAGCATCACCCGTCCCGCGTCGCGCACCCGCCGGGCGGTGGCGAGCGGATCGTTCGAGGATTGCAGCAGCGCCACCGGCGCCGCTCCGGCGAGGACGAGATCCAGGAGCGGGCGGGTGCGGTCCACGCTGCGCCGAAGCGTGGCGGTCACCCCCGGGGCGCCGGCCTCGATCAGCGCGGCACGGCCGTCGGGCAAATAGGCGAGGAAATGGGTGGCCTCACCGCCATCCATCAGCCCGTCCAGCGCCCCGGAGAGGCCTCCGTCTTCAAGCCGCAGCGCCGCGTGGCCGGTTTGCCCCGCCAGCCCCGCGAAGCCGAGGCCGATGCGCATTTCGCCGGCGGCAATGCGCGGCAGCCACTGGCGCTGCTGCTCGGCATCGCCGGCGCCGCGAAAGGCCTGCACGGCCATCACCAGGGCCGCCGCGAAGGGCACAGGAGCGGCATGATAGCCGAGGGCCTCGGCCGCCAAAGCGGCGTCGAGCATGCCAAGCCCCGCTCCGCCATGCTCCTGGGGCACCAGCAGCCCGTGCAGGCCAAGCGCGCCAAGGCCGCCCCACAACCCGGCATCGAAGCCGGTGCCGGGCTCGGCGAGGGCGCGCAGCGTGTCGACCGGCAGCCGGTCCGCAAGGAAGCCGCGCAGCGAACGGCCGAACAATCCCTGGTCTTCCGTTAATCCGAAGCGCATCTCAGTTCCTCCCCGCCGGCACCGCCGCCTTCGGCTCGCGCGGCAGGCCGAGGCCGCGTTCGCCGATGATGTTCTTCTGGATATTGGACGACCCGCCGCCGATGACGATGGCGATATCGTACATGTAGTCGATCTGCCAGGTGGTGGCGGGGTCATCCTCGGCCATCTCACCCCGCGGTTCGTAGGGCAGGCCGGCGCTGCCCATGATGTCGAGTGCCATAGAGGAGAGCCGATGCGCGAGCATGCTGCCATGATATTTCACGATAAGGCGGCCGAGGCCCGAATCCACTCCCTCGGCCGTTTCCGTCAGCAGGCGCAGATTGTGGTTGTGCGCCGCGATCACCTCGCCTTGCAGGCGCAGCAGCCGGTCGCGCCATTCCGCGCGGTCGAGCAGGCGCGTGCCGTCGGGGCCGGGCTGCGCCATGACGCGGCGGAGTGCTTCGAGCCGCTGCAGCAGCTTGTTGGGACTACCGAGCAGCATCCGTTCATATTTGAGGGTAATATTGGCGACCTGCCAGCCGTCGCCGCGGCCCATCACGATCTGGTCCACCGGTACGCGCGCGTCCGTGAAAAAGGTCTCGTTGAACTCCGCCCGGCCGGTCATGGTCCGCAGCGGCCGCACCTCGATCCCCGGCGTGTCCATCGGCACCAACAGGTAGGACAGGCCGGCATGCTTCGGCTTGTCGGGCTCGGTGCGGCAGAGCAGGAACATCATGTCGGCGAAATGCGCCGAACTGGTCCAGATCTTCTGTCCATTGATGACGAAATGCCCATCCTCGACCGTGGCGCGGGTCTGCGCGGCCGCCAGGTCGGAGCCCGAGCCGGGCTCTGAATAGCCCTGGCACCAGATCACCTCGCCGCGGATGGTTGGGCCAATCCAGCGCCGCTTCTGCGTCTCGGTGCCGACTTCCAGGAGCGTGGGCACCAGCATGCTGATGCCCTGGTTGTGAATACCGGACGAGAGGCCGGCGCGGCTGAAGGCATCGGCGATGATCGCCAGCTCGATGACGTCATGCGGCGCGCCGAAGCCGCCGTATTCGCGCGGGATGGTGCGCGCGAAATAGCCGTGCTTGAGCAGCAGGGCCTGCCAGTCGAGCGCCTTGCGGTCAGGCCGCTTGCGTCCGCCGCCCGGGCGCGGCGCGATATCGCGATGCGCGGCGAGGAAGGCGTCGATCTCCTCGCGCAATGCGCCGTGTCTGGGTGTGGGTGTCAGATCCATGGCGTCCCTCCGGCTTATTTTATATTATTATAAGACTATTCCAACTCGGCCGCCAGACCGCTTGCGGCGTTTCAGCGATGGCCCGAGGTTTTTAAGGATTGAAGCCCAGGAAACCGGCGCTCGGGTTCGGCGTGCCGGGGGCGGCCGGAACAGCGGCGCGGCGTGGCGCGGCCGGTATCACGGCTGGCTTTTCCATAAACCGGGCTGGCATGGCGGCGGCCGGCGCGGTGTGCCTGCGGGCAGGCCCGTGCGGCAGCGCCGCGGGCGCGGCCACTGGGATCGGGGTTGCGAGCTGGTCTGGTACACCCGATCCGGCATCATTGCGCGAAGCCAGCAGCAGGAAGGTGATGCTGTTGTGGTTGAGCGCCACCGAAAGCGCGATGGGTGTTTCGCCAAGCGCGTTCTGCGCGTTCAGATCGGCGCCGCGGCTGATCGCGTCCTGTGCGGCGTTGTAGTCGTTGCGATTGACCGCATCGAAAAGCTGGGCCGTGGGATCACCGCTTTGCGGCTTGGAAAGGTCCTGCGAGGTGCGCAGCCGCTGACCGCCGGCGCCGGGAATCGCATCCGGCAGCGGCGTCTCCTCCGAGGCCTGCGGCTGCATCTGCGGTGAATGCATATTGCCTGTCGGGCTGGCTTGCGCGATCGCCCTGGGGGCCGCAAAGCCAAGGCTGGCCAGCACCGCAAGCACGGCCAGCGCGGGAGGAACGGGTCTCATGGCGATGTCTCCTAGACGATTCATGGCACTTTTACCAATTGTGCCGCTGTTTCCGGAACGCGCAATGCGCTGGCTCAAAAAACGCCGGCCGGATCCGACCCGGATGGGGCGGGCCGGGGCGCTATTCCGAGGTTTTGCCGCGCGGGCTTCCCAATTGCCGCCGCAGCTGTTGCACTTCCGCCTGCAGCCGCTCAACCTCCGCCTGGAGGCTATCGATCTCCTCCTGGTAATCGCTGCCCGACGGTTGCTCCGGCCTCGATTCGCTCCCCGGGTAGAACGGGCTGAACAGGGTCATCGCGCGCTCCATCATTTCAAGGTTCTTGCGGCCCACATCGCCCATGCCCGGCGGCAGGAAAGGGCTAATCGTTTTCTGCATCGCATCCCGGATATTCTCCTGCTGCCGGGCGAAATTCGCCATCGCCGTTTCCAGGAAACGCGGGACCATGCTTTGCATGCTGTTGCCGTAAAGCCCGATCAACTGACGGAGAAAGGTGGTGGGAAGCAGGGCCTTGCCTTTGCCTTCCTCCTCGACAATAATCTGGGTCAGCACGGCACGGGTGATGTCTTCCCCGGATTTCGCGTCATAAACAATGAAATGTTTATCCTCGCGCACCATGTCCGCCAGATTTTCCAGGGTGATGTAGCTGGAGCTTTCGGTGTTATAGAGGCGCCGATTGGCGTATTTTTTGACAATAACGGGTTTCGGGCCGGGATTTTGCATGTCCTGCGTTGTTTCACTCATTCTCCAGCTCCCGGCGCTTGACAGACACTGAACGGGCCGCTGCGCAGGTTACATAGCTTGAGGCGCCATGCAATGGCCGATGCGCGGCAAAGCCGGGCAAATCGCCAGGATGACGCGCGAAGCGGATAGGAAGCGGTGCCGTTCTGGGCTATCAGGGCGGGCGGTGGCGGAGCAGGTGGAGAAATAATGGGGAATGACTAAATCCGGTGAGCAGTTCGAGTGAACAACAACGCCTTGGCCGAAGACTGGGTGACGCTGTGGCAGAGCGAGATGGCGGCCATGGCCGCCGACCGGGAATTGCGCGAATCCTGGACAGCGCTGATCGCACTTTGGGCCGGCAGCATGACTGCGGCGCTGCAATTCATCCCCAGGCCGTTCGATGAGCGGGGCGGGACGCCGGCCGGAGCTGCCGGCACCGCTCAACCGCCGGGGGCCGCGTCCGCTGCTGCTGCATCTGACCTTGGCGGCGATGCGGCCCGGCGGCTTCATGAACGCATTGCGGAGTTGGAATCTCGGCTTGCCGCTTTCGAGCGGGCCGGACGGCGCGGCCGGCCTGGACGGGCCGCCCGATCCGGAACGCCTTAGAGCCGCTTTCGAGAGCGCGGCGCAGCAGGACGGCGAACTGGTAGCGGGCATCGCCGCCTACCGGCGCGACAACTATATCCGCGGCGCGGAGGATCCGCCGGGGATCTGGGCGGAAGAGGAAACGCGCCTGCTGGATTATGGTGGCGAGGGTGTCGTCACGGTTTTCGTGCCCAGCCTGATCAACCGCGCTTATATCCTGGACTTGATGCCCGAGGAATCCATGCTGCGCTGGCTCGCCGCGCGCGGGGTGCATCCCTATCTGCTGGATTGGGGCTGGCCGGGTGAGGCCGAGCGCGGGTTTACGCTGACCGATTATATCGCCGGCCGGCTGGAGCGCGCGCTCGGCGCGGTGCCTGGCCCGGTGGTGCTGGCGGGGTACTGCATGGGCGGACTGCTCGCTCTGGCTGCGGCGTTGCGCCAGCCGGCCAAGATAAAAGCCCTTGCGCTGCTGGCAACGCCCTGGGATTTCCAGGCCGCCGATCCCGCGCAGGCAAAGTCTCTGAGCCAGAGCCTGCCGATGCTGGAGCCGATGATGCGGTTTTCCGGCACCCTGCCGATTGATGCGCTGCAAACCTTGTTCACCCTGATCGATCCGTTCGGAGTGGGTGAAAAATACCGCAGCTTCGCCCGGACCGATAAAACCAGCCCGCGGGCACGGCGCTTCGTGGCTCTGGAGGACTGGCTGGCCGATGGCGTGCCGCTGGCCGCGCCCGTGGCCCGGGAGGCCATCGGCGGCTGGTACGGCGAAAACACGACCGCGGCTGGCAACTGGCGGGTCGCCGGGTTGGCCGTTCATCCCGCGCGTTACGAACAGCCGGTATTCTGCGCCATTCCCGCCCGCGACCGGCTGGTGCCGCCGCAAAGCGCGGAACCGCTCGCCCTTGCCTTCAGAAACGCGACCATAATCGCGCCCGAGGCCGGACATATCGGAATGGTGGCTGGCACCCATGCCCGGGACGTATTATGGCAGCCTTTCGCGGATTGGCTGCTTGGCTTATCTTAAAGCCTGCTTATCCTGATGCGGAGCCGTCTCGTACATTGCTCCCTACCAACCGAGTGCAAGGAAAAAGGAAGTCAATCATGGATGATATCGTCATCGTTTCCGCCGCGCGGACGCCGGTGGGCAGTTTCAACGGTGCTTTTGCCGCACTGCCGGCGCACAAGCTGGGTATCGTGGCGCTGAAGGCGGCGATGGAACGGGCGGGACTTGCCGCGGAAGATGTGGAGGAAGTGATCATGGGTCAGATCCTCTCCGCCGGCCAGGGGCAGAATCCGGCGCGCCAGGCCGCCATCGGCGCCGGGCTGCCGGACAGTAAAACCGCCTTCGGGATCAACCAGCTTTGCGGCTCGGGCCTGCGCGCGGTGGCGCTGGCGGCTCAGCAGGTTCGCACCGGCGAAAGCGCGATCGTCGTTGCCGGCGGCCAGGAGAGCATGAGCCAGGCGCCGCATGCCGCCTATCTGCGGGCGGGAATCAAGATGGGCAGCGCCGATTTCCTGGATACCATGCTGAAGGACGGGCTGTGGGACGCCTTCCACGGCTACCACATGGGCGTGACGGCGGAGAACGTGGCCAAGGAGTACCAGATCACCCGCCAGCAGCAGGACGAATTCGCCGTGACGAGCCAGCAGCGCGCCTCCGCCGCGCAGAAGGCCGGACGCTTCAAGGACGAGATCGCCCCGGTCGTGGTGGCCTCCCGCAAGGGTGACGTGACGGTTGCCGACGATGAATATATCCGCCACGACGCCTCGCCCGAGACGATGGCGAAGCTCAAGCCGGCCTTCCAGAAGGACGGTACGGTAACCGCCGGCAACGCATCCGGGATCAATGACGGCGCGGCGGCGCTGGTGGTGATGGCGG
>JAJYAF010000045.1 GCA_021779655.1 Pseudomonadota bacterium | reverse complement strand
ACCCGGCCGAAAGTGCTGCTGATGGACGAGCCCTTCGCCGCGCTGGACGAGTTCACCCGGCACCGCCTGCAGGAGGATCTGCGCGCGCTGTGGCGGGCGGAGCGGAAATCGATTCTGTTCGTGACACATTCGATCTATGAGGCGGCCTTTCTGGCAACGCGCGTGCTGGTGATGTCGGCGCGCCCGGGCAGGATCGCCGCCGATATCGCCTGCGCGATCGGCGAATCGCCGGAGCGGCGCGTTGCCCCGGAATACCTCGCCATGGTGCGGCATCTATCCGCGCTGCTGCGGGCGGAGGCGGCTTCGTGAGGAAATCGGCGGAACGGGCGATGCCGCTGATTTTCGGCGCCCTTGCCTTGTGCCTGTGGCAGGCCGCGATCTGGATCAGCGGAACGCCCGCTTATGTGCTGCCCGGGCCGGTGGCGATTATGCACGCCTATTTCAGCGATTTCGGGACGCTGAACGCGGCCCTGCTCTCAACGCTCGCGGTAACCGCCACCGCCCTGCTGGCGGCGACTTTGCTCGGAGTGGCGCTGGCGCTGGTGATGGCGGCCAGCGACCTCGCGCGCGCGGCGATCCAGCCATGGGCGGTGATCTTGCAGGTAACGCCGATCGTGGCGATCGCGCCGCTGATCATCATCTGGGTGAACCAGCCCTTTCTGGCGCTGGTGGTATGCGCCACCATCATCGCGTTCTTCCCCGTGCTCTCGAACACGGCGGCCGGGCTGATGGCGGCCCCGCATGACCTTCTGGACCTGTTCCGGCTGAACGGCGCCTCCCGCTGGCAGACCCTGCTGCTGCTGCGTTTGCCTTGCGCCCTGCCCTATTTTCTGGCGGGGTTGCGGATTGCCGGAACCCTGGCGCTGGTGGGGGCGGTGGTGGCGGAGTTCGTCGCCGGCTCCGGAGGGTTCGCGACAGGGCTTGCCTATCATATTCTGGAAGCCGGCTACCGTCTGGAAATTCCGCGCATGTTCGCAGCGCTGATGCTGCTGGGCTTTGCCGGCGTTGCGATTTATGCGGCGCTTGGCCTGTTCGCCCGTTTGATGCTACGGCAGCGTGACGCTTGAACGGAGGTCTCTCTCGATGCGCAAATCCTTGTCCAAGCCGGCGCCGAAGCCTGACTCCGTCGTGATTGCCGGCCGCAAGCTCTCCAAGGGGCAGGTGGCTTACGAGACGGAGCGGGCGAAGCAGGCGGGCAAGTCGCTCGAAGAATGGATGAAGGCAAAGGTGAAGGCGGAAGCGGCCGAAAACAAAAAATCAGTGACACCCAAGCCGGCGAAGAAGCCGGGATTTTTCGCGCGGCTGATCGAGCGGGCGCACAAGCCGCTGACCTGACGAGACGGCCTTCCAGAAGGTTTCAAACGGGCGGCCTCTACGGTGGCAATCCAGAGTAATCCGTCGCGCCGCCCATGCCTGCCACAACGCAACGCTGCGCCTATTGGCGGGCCGGGAAGCCCCGGGAGATGGCGGATATGCACGCGCATCGTCCGGGCCGGGATTACATGGCGTGCATAAGCGTGATAATATATTTTTCGTTCGGTGTAAGATCGGGTCCGATTACCGAATTTACGCCAACCGGTATTCGCGTTAAAGCGGTGCCGAACACGACTTTAACGGCGACTTTATCCGGGTCACCATCGAGGGCGGGAACAGAATCAGGCTTAAGGAAAAAATGGCGCAATAGATCGCTTGGATTTCTGCGGGTGATGGAAATTTCACAAGCTGTTTTGTTCCTTGCGTCCGATGAATCTCCTTTTGCTCACGGAACCGAACTTGCCGGTGACAGCGGCCACGTTGCGAATTGAAAGCATATCAGCCAGGAGATAGATCAATGCGTTGCCAGTGTCTCGTCAAGTTCGGCGCCCCTTTGGTGATGAGTGAAAGACCGGATCCAACCGTTTCTGGAACGGAAGTTTTATTGCGTGTCACGGCAAGCGGTGTGTGCCATAGCGACCTTCATCTTCGGGATGGCAGTTACGATATGGGCCATGGGCAGCGGATGGATTTCGGAAGCCGTGGGCTTCATCTTCCGCTCGTTATGGGGCACGAGCCGGCCGGCGTTGTGATTGCCGCGGGGCCGGATGCCGGTGCCATAGATATGTCGCGAAATTACGTTGTCTATCCGTGGCAGGGCTGCGGTACTTGCAGGCAATGCAAGGCAGGCCTTGAACATTTCTGCGCCGCTCCGCGTTTTCTGGGAATGCATGCCGATGGGGGATACGCCGACGTGCTTAAAATTCCCCATCCACGCTATCTCTTCGATATGGGCGATCTCGAACCGGCACGGGCAGCGCCGCTCGCGTGTTCGGGACTGACCACGTTTTCCGCACTGAAAAAACTGGAATCCACATTGGCTCAGTCCCCCGTCGTGATTATCGGCGCGGGCGGGCTGGGTTTAATGGCCATTGGTCTGGTCCAAGCGATGGGGGGTATGCGGCCGGTGGTTGTCGATCTATCGCCGGAAAAAAGAGAAGCTGCCCTGAAGGCCGGGGCCAGCCATGCCGTGGACGGATCGGCCCCTGATGCGGTCGATCAAATCCGTAATGCCATAGGCGACCTGCCCCTGGGCGTTCTTGATCTGGTTGGATCGGAAAGTTCGTCGGCTCTCGGATTTTCCCTCCTGCCCAAAGGAGGAAAGATGGTTATTGTCGGCCTGTTCGGAGGCGCGGCTCCATGGTCCCTTCCGATGATACCGGTGAAAGCTGCCACTATCATGGGAAGCTATGTCGGGTCGCTGAATGAATTTCGTGAACTCATGGCCCTTGCGGTGGCAGGAAAAGTGCAGGCGGTACCGACGACCAAGCGCAAGCTTGAGGAAGCAGAGCAGGTTCTTGATGAACTGGCGGCAGGCAAGATAACTGGAAGAGCGGTCCTGGGAGCCTGAGCTTTAATCCGGCGGGCGCGGCGCATCCCGGCAGACATCCGGGCTGCGTTCGCGCTTCCTCCTCCCGCCGGGGCGAACCCGCCCGGCGGCCGGCCACGCGAGGATGGTTGAGCGGATGAGCGCATATATTCTGGTTCCCGGAATGACACCGCTTTCCGCCTGGCGGAAGATCTATCAAGGCGCGAGGCCACGACTCGATGTCCGGGCGATGGAACTGGTCCGCAAGGGCGCGGCGGCCGTCGCGGAGATCATTGCCCTCCCCGGTGCCGTCTATGGCGTCAATACGGGATTCGGCAAACTGGCGAGGGTGCGGATAAAGCGCGATCAGCTTGCGCAACTGCAACGGAATATCGTGCTGAGCCATGCGGCCGGCTATGGTGAAGCGGCGCCGAAACCCGTGGTTCGCCTGATGCTGGCGCTGAAAATTTCAAGCCTTGGCCATGGCGTCTCCGGCGTTCGCCCGGAAACGGTACGCTTTCTGGAGGAAATGCTGGAGCGTGATCTCTTGCCCGTGGTGCCCGCGCAAGGCTCGGTCGGCGCGAGCGGGGATTTGGCGCCGCTTGCCCATATGGGCGCGGCCATGCTGGGCTTCGGCGAGATTGAAACGGCCGGCGCGCGCAGGCCGGCGGCGCAGGCATTGGCTGCCGCCGGCATGGAGCCGATCGTGCTCGCGCCGAAGGAAGGGCTCGCGCTGCTCAACGGCACACAGTTCTCCACGGCCAACGCGCTGGCCGGGCTGTTCGCTGCCGATTCGCTGTTTCGGCACGCGCTTGTCTTTGGCGCGCTCAGCACCGAAGCGGCAAAAGGAACGGATGCGCCGTTCGACCCCCGCATCCATGCGGTCCGCGCCCATCGCGGTCAAATCGAAGTCGCGGCGGCCTTGGCGAAGCTGATGGCGGGTTCGGAAATCCGCGCCTCGCATCGGGAGAACGATTCGCGCGTGCAGGACCCTTATTGCCTGCGCTGCCAGCCACAGGTGATGGGAGCGGTTTTTGATCTGCTGCGCTATGCCGCGCACACGCTTGAAACCGAGGCGAACGGCGTTACCGACAATCCCTTGATCTTCCCCGAGACCGGCGAAGCCTTGTCCGGGGGGAATTTCCATGCCGAGCCGGTCGCCTTCGCGGCCGATGCCATGGCCATCGCGATTTGCGAAATCGGCTCACTCGCCGAGCGCCGGATCGCGATGCTGGTTGATCCTGCCTTGTCCGGGCTTCCTGCTTTCCTCTCACCGAAGCCGGGCCTGAACTCGGGCTTCATGATCCCGCAGGTAACCGCCGCGGCGCTGGCTTCCGAGAACAAGCAGAATGCCTGTCCGGCGAGCGTCGATTCGATTCCCACCTCGGCCAACCAGGAGGACCATGTTTCCATGGCAGCCCATGCTGCCCGCCGCCTGGCGCGGATGCAGGAAAATCTGCGCGGCATTCTGGCCATTGAGTTTCTTGCCGCCGGCCAGGGAATTGAATTTCATCGGCCGCTGAAATCAAGCGCGCCGCTGGAGGCGGCGCTGGCGGCATTGCGGGAGGTTGTGCCGCCGCTCGATGAAGACCGGTTTCTGCATGATGATGTGACGGCGGCAAGCCGAAAGCTCGAATCCGGCGCGGTGCTGGAAGCGGTGGATTTCGCGCTTCCCTCGTTGATCGAGGCCTGACATCGCTTCGCCTTGTCATCGGCGAGCTATCCGCCGGAGCCGATCGCGCTTACAACTACCGGCCGACCTGCGCCTCGTGATGAATCCTGCGCCTCGGCGGTTCGGACGGTTATAGGTATATTCCTCCTGAAGGCCGGATTTGCCGGGGATTTAACAACGATACACGTGACAGATAGCCTTTTATGAACGACCCCACCCGTGAAGCGGCGCTGGCCTTGCTATCGGCCGTGCTTGTCCAGCACCTGCCGCTGGATGCCGGCCTGGCCGCCCTGCCCCCCATGGAGTCCAGGGACAAAGCGGCCGCGCACCGATTGGCCGCCACCGTGCTCCGCCATACCGGAACATTGAATGCCGTGTTGGAGAATTTTCTGCCCAGAGAACCGCCGCCACGGGTGCGGCTCATTCTCTGGCTGGGCGCCGCCGGCATCCTGTTTCTGGGCGTGCCGCCCCATGCCGCCGTTGCCACGGCGGTGGAACTCTCCAAGCGAAGCAAGCTTGAGAAATTTTCCGGGTTGATCAACGCCGTCTTGCGCAAAATCACCGCGGCCGGCACGAAATTGCTGGAACCGCTGGACATGCCGCGCCTGGATACTCCGGGCTGGGCCTGGGCAAGCTGGGGCACGGATGCCAGAGCCATCGCGCAGGCCCATCAGTATGAAGCGCCGCTCGACATCACGCTCAAGCCGCATCATGCCCCACCCGCTCACCCCGGCGTTCAGAAACTGCCAACCGGCTCCTGCCGTCTGCCGCCCGGCACCCTGGTTACGGATCTGCCCGGCTTCGCGACCGGCGATTTCTGGGTGCAGGATGCGGCAGCGGCACTGCCGGCCAGGTTCCTGGACTTGAATCCCGGCGAACGCGTGCTGGATCTCTGTGCCGCACCCGGAGGCAAGACGGCACAGCTCGCGGCGCTGGGCGGCGTGGTAACGGCGCTCGATCGGGACGCGGACCGCCTGGGGATTCTGCGCGCCAATCTGCGCCGTCTGGGGTTGAGCGCGGAGCTTGTCCACGCCGACGCGACCCGATGGGAAAGCGCCGAAAAATTTCCCGCCATCCTGCTGGACGCCCCATGCAGCGCAACCGGAACCATCCGGCGGCACCCGGATTTGCCGCATTTGCGCAAGCCCGCCGATATCACGGCGTTAACCCGCGTTCAGGACAAGCTGCTGGACGCGGCCGCCAGCCTGCTGACCCCGGGGGGAAGGCTGGTCTACGCTGTGTGTTCCTTGCAGCCTGAGGAAGGTCTGCCGCGAATCCGCGCCGCCGCCCAGCGCCTTGGCCTGCAACAGGAGAGGCTGGCGCTGGCGGCGCTCCCGGAGGCCGTTACCCCGGAGGGGTGTATCCGGACCCATCCCGGCCTGTGGCGCGACCGGGGCGGCATGGACGGGTTTTTCATTGCCAGGCTCAGGAAACCGGCCTGACAGGCCGCAAAGCTCTCGGACGAGCGAGGCCGAAAGTGCCGGGTGGCTTGTTAAATCTTCGGCCCGGCGGATACAATCACGGCATGTCCGGTTCGCCGAATCGCTTCCTGATCGCCCCCAGCCTGCTCGCCGCCGATTTCGCGCGTTTGGGTGATGAAGCGGCAGCCGTGGAGCGCGCTGGAGCGGACTGGCTTCATCTGGATGTGATGGACGGTCATTTCGTGCCCAACATCACATTCGGGCCGTTGGTGGCCCGCGCACTGCGGCCGCGGACAAAGCTGCCGCTGGATGTCCACCTGATGATCGCCCCGGCCGACCCTTACATCGCCGCCTTCGCGGAAGCGGGCGCGGATCATATCAGCCTGCATCCGGAGGCTGGCCCCCACCTGCACAGAAGCCTGCAACTGATCAAGGGGCTTGGGAAAAAAGCGGGCGTGGTACTAAACCCGGCCACCTCGGTCGAGGCGGTGGTGAACGTGCTGGATCTGGTCGATCTGGTGATGGTGATGACAGTCAATCCGGGCTTTGGGGGACAGGCGTTCCTTGATTCGCAACTGGCGAAGATCGGACAACTCCGGCGGATGATCGACAAATCCGGCCGTTCCATCGTCTTGCAGGTGGATGGCGGCATCACGGCCGCCAACGCGCATCGGGTTCTGGCGGCAGGCGCCGACTGCCTGATCGCGGGAACGGCGATATTCGGCGCTCCGGATTATGCGAAGGCGATCGCCGGAATCCGGGCAGCGTCATCCGCCATAGCCGGTGCGCGTGGCGCCGCATGAATGCGCCACCATCGCGCGGCAGCAGCTTCTCTCGCGGCGCCCGCACCCTCCTTGCAAAAATACAGAACTTGCGGACCGCGAATTTTCCCGATGCGCCGGCCCTGACGCTCCGGGACCCATGGCCGGGCGACCCTGGCCGGGGTGCCCGGCTTGTCAAGGACGAGCTTCACTTGGCCGGCGTCGTTCACGTGCTTCGGCCGGGCGTATTCGCGGCGCCGAGCAACGCCGCGCCCGGTCTGCGGGCGCATGCCCTGGGCTTCACCTGGCTGCGGGATCTGCGCGCCCTTGGCACCGATGCCGCTCGCGCCCGCGCGCGGGCGCTGGTTGCGGATTTCATCGAATCCAGCAGTCCGGACCCGCTCGCGCACCGCGCCGATATCGCCGGAAGCCGCATCGCTTCCTGGCTCGGGCATTACGACTTCTTTGCCGCCTCGGCCGATGACGGCTTTCGCCAGCGTCTGATGAGTTCGCTCGTCATCGAGGCCCGCAATCTGGCCGCATCGCTTCCGGCCGAGGAACATGACGGGCGCGCCTTCACCGCGCTGAAAGGTCTCATCGCCGCTTCCGTGGCGATGCCCGAGCATGCGGCTTATCTGGCACGCGCATTGCGGTTCCTGCCGCAGGAGATCGAGCGCCAGCTATTCCCCGATGGCTGTCATGTGGAGCGCAGTCCGGCGGCGCATCTCGCCGCCCTGATGGATCTTACGGAAATCCGAGCCCTGCTGCAAAGCGGCAGGGCCGAGGCGCCGGCAGTGCTGCCGGCCGCCATTGAACGCATGGCGCTGGCGCTTCGGGCGCTGCGCCATGGCGATGGCGGTCTCGCGCTCTTCAACGGA
This sequence comes from Pseudomonadota bacterium, assembly GCA_021779655.1. The sequence goes on along the minus strand of JAJYAF010000045.1, from coordinate 3,069 downwards.
ACCCGGGAAGAACTGCCGAGCCTGATCGATCTGGTCCTCTCCCAGGCCGGCCGGTCCGGACGTTCGGCAACATCGCTGAGCGGCAGCGGCCTTTACCGTCTGGCCGCCGGCAAATCGGTACTGCTGATCGATGCCGGCGCGCCGGCGGCACAGGGATATGACCGTTTCGCCCATGCCGGAACCTTGAGTTTCGAGTTCTCTGCCGGGAAAGAGCGATTGATCGTCAATTGCGGAGCGGCGCCCGCCTCCGGCCAGGACTGGCAGAATGCCCTGCGAGCCACAGCCGCCCATTCCACCCTTGTCATCGCCGGCGTTTCTTCCTCGGAAATACGCGAACACAGCCTCGGCCGGCGGCCGGCGCAGGTGCATGCGCAACATCAGAGCGCGGGCGGAGCGCATTGGCTGGAGACGAGCCATGACGGCTGGATGAAACCCTTCGGCGCCATGCATCACCGGCGGTTTTACCTTGCGGAAAGCGGAGAGGACCTTCGCGGAGAAGACTTCATCGATGCCGAGCAGCCACAGCCCTTTGTCATTCGTTTCCATCTGCACCCCAAGGTTACCGTTAGCTTGCAGCAGGATAACGAGGCGGCCTTGCTTCGCCTGCCTTCCGGGCAAGGCTGGCGCTTGCGCGCCGACGGAATGAGTATCCGCATCGAAGAAAGTATCTATTTCGGATTATCGGAACCGCGCCGCACCGAACAGGTCGTTCTTTCCATGCCTCAGGAAGAGCCGCAATTGGTGAAATGGGCGCTTACCAAACTTGGCTGAATTGGGATAATACTGTTCTATGGCGCAAATATTGTTAACTGGCGGCAACGGTTATATCGGATCGCACACCGCGGCCGTTCTGGCGGAACGCGGGCACCAGCTTGTCATCGTGGACAATTTCAGCAATTCCGAACGTGACGCGCCAGATCGCCTGCGCCAGCTCACGGGCAAGGCTATTCCGGTTATCGAAGCAGACATCCTGGACAGGGCGGCATTATCCGCGGCGCTTTCGCCGTTTGCGATCGATGCGGTCATTCATTTCGCCGCGTTGAAGGCCGTGCAGGAAAGCGAGACGGATCCGATCCGGTATTACGACATGAATATCGGCGGCACGATCCGGCTGCTGCAATTCATGGAAGAGCGGGGTATCCGGCACATCGTGTTTTCATCGTCGGCCACGGTCTACGGCCAGCCGGAAGTTTCGCCGATTCCGGAAAGCGCGCCGACCCGGGTGGAAAATATTTATGGCCGCACCAAGCAGATCATGGAAATTCTCATCAACGACCTGGCGCGCACCCGCAAGCTGCTTGGCGCCGCAAATCTGCGCTATTTCAACCCGGTCGGCGCGCATCCCTCCGCCATGATCGGCGAAACGCCGCGCGGGGCGCCGAATAATCTCATGCCCTATATCTGCCAGGTTGCCACCGGCTCACGGCCTTTGCTGCAAATTTTCGGCAACGACTATGACACCCGGGACGGAACCGGAGTCCGTGACTATATCCATATCATGGATCTGGCGGAGGCGCACGCGCTTGCGGTGGAACGCGTGCTGGCGAATGACGAGACTTTCACGGTCAATCTCGGCACCGGGAAGGGCATTTCGGTTCTTGAGCTTCTCCGCGCCTTCGAGGAAGCAACGCAGCGAAAAATTCCCTATAAAATCGTATCCCGCAGAGCGGGCGATGTCGCCAGCTACTACGCGGACCCAAGCGCCGCCGAGCGGTTGCTGGGGTGGAAGGCAAGGCTTGGCATCCATGACATGTGTCGTGACGCCTGGAGATGGGAAGCCGGCCGGGCCGGGCTCGTCAATGTGTGAGGCCATATCCGGCCAAGCCGGCTGAACCGGCTTGGCATTCCGCCGATCACTTGCCGCGATACCATGACCGACACGACCTATCCAGCAGCCATTCCGGGCGAACGCCACGATCATGCAGCCGGAACCCTGGTCTATCTCGTCACCGAGGATTGGTTTTTCGCCTCGCATTTCCTCAAGCGCGCGCTTGCCGCCAAGGCTGCCGGATGGCGCGTCTTCCTGGTGGCGAATTCCGGCGAAGCCAGCACCGCGATTCGCGCCGCCGGGATCGAGGTCATCCCTGTCAGCTTCAAGCGGCGCCGGATGAATCCGTTTCCGGAGATGCTGTTCACCTTAAGGCTTGCGCGGATATATCGCGCGCTTAAGCCCGATCTCGTTCATCATATCGCCCTCAAGCCCATCGTGCAGGGGGGGTTCGCCGCCCGGATTGCCGGGGTTCGGGCGATCGTGAACGCACCCGTCGGGCTCGGGTATGTATTCTCTTCCGATCGCCCCTTGGCACGGCTGCTCAAACCCATTGTAAGCCTCCTCCTTCGCTATACGCTTTCGCCACGGAATGGATGGGTCATCTTCGAAAATCCGGACGATCTCGCAGAACTAGCAGCCCGTGGGGCGGTCCGCCCGCAGGCCGCCAGCATCATTCGCGGCGCGGGCGTGGATATCGGGGAATTTACTCTCGCGCCGGAGCCGCCGCCGCCGATCCGCGTGATTTTGATTGCCCGGATGATCCGCGAGAAAGGAATTACCGACTTCGTCGCCGCGGCGCGCGCTCTGCTCGGCAAAAAATGTCAGGCCGAATTTCTGCTGGTAGGCGCGCCGGATGAAGGCAATCCGAACAGTATTACGGAACCGGAGTTGCGTGGCTGGGAGCGGGAAGGCTGGGTACGCTGGCTCGGCCCGCGCAAAGACGTGGCCGAATTGCTGCGCGGCGCGCATATCGCCTGCCAGCCATCTTCCTACCGGGAGGGTTTGCCGAAATCCGCTTTGGAGGCGATGGCGGCGGGCAGGCCGCTGGTTGCAACCGATATTCCGGGCTGCCGGGAAGCAGTGGTCGAGGGGGAGACGGGATTTCTGGTTCCTCCACGAAATCCGGATGCCCTGGCCGAGGCGCTGCAAAAGCTTATCGAATCGCGGGCGTTGAGAACCCGGATGGGTATGGCCGCGCGCCGGCGTGTGGAGCGGTATTTTACCGATGAGATCGTCTGCCGCCAGACGGTTTTGGTGTATGAAGCGCTCATGGAAAGGAAATAAGTCATGAAAGATCG
>JAJYAF010000587.1 GCA_021779655.1 Pseudomonadota bacterium | reverse complement strand
ACTGTACGCAACGTGAGCGTTGATTGCACCCGGCTCACCCCCGGCACGCTGGTTAAAACCTCCGAGTGCAGCCGCTCCAGATCCTCCATATCGCGGAAAATCACCCGCAGCAGATAATCCGACTGCCCGGCCAGCAGATAACATTCCTGAATCTGCGGCACGAGATTCACCTTCGCCTCGAAGGCGTCCAGCTTCTTGCGGTCCTGCCCGTCGAGCGTGATGAATACATAGGCAGTCCCCGGATATCCGGCGGCCTTCTGGTCGAGCACCAGATGCGTCCCGGCCACCAGATCCCCCTGCATGAGCAAATGCAGCCGCCGCAAACAGGCCGAGGGCGATAAATTCACCTTCTCCGCCAGCTCCGCGTTGGAGAGCCGGCCGTCGCCCTGCAAGGCGTTCAGAATTTGCACATCCCGCGCGTCGATTTCATTCATTGATATAAACTTCGAATAATTGGTGATTTATTGGAATATATCACCGTAGATACCCCAAAATCCACATCACATTCGTGAAAAATTTCACAAAATCCCGCTATTATTCACCTCAACGGCTGAAACCTCGGCCGGTTTGAAAACGGGAGAAATTGTCTCATGCGTATCGGCGTACCGGCTGAAATCAAGGATCATGAAGACCGCGTCGGCCTCGTGCCCGCCTCGGTGCGTGAACTCACCCATCGCGGCCATGAAGTCTCGGTCGAGGCCGGGGCAGGGCACGGCATCGGCGTTTCCGACGCTGACTACGAGGCCGCAGGCGCCAAAATCGTCGCCGGAGCGGATGACATCTGGGCCAAATCCGAAATGGTCATCAAGGTGAAGGAGCCCTTGTCCGCCGAGCGCAAAAAGCTGCGCCCCGGCCAGGTTCTGTTCACCTATCTCCACCTCGCCCCGGACCCGGAACAAACCAAGGATCTGCTGGCCTCCGGCGCCACCTGCATCGCCTATGAGACCGTCACCAGCCCCACCGGCGCGCTGCCGCTGCTCACCCCGATGTCCGAAGTCGCCGGCCGCATGGCCGTGCAGGTCGGCGCGCATTACATGGAAAACGCCACCGGCGGGCGCGGCATGCTGCTCGGCGGCGTCCCCGGCGTGGCCCCGGCTGAGGTGCTCATCCTCGGCGGCGGCGTCTCGGGCGCGAATGCCGCCCTCATCGCCATCGGCATGGGCGCTGATGTCACCGTGGTGGACCGCAACACCGACGTTCTGCGCCGCCTCGTCGCCCAGCACGGCACCCGCATCAAAACCGTGTTCTCCACCCAGCACGCTATCGCCACCCATATCGCCACGGCGGATCTCGTCATCGGCACGGTGCTGATCCCCGGCGCCGCGGCGCCCAAGCTCGTCACCCGCGCGCTGCTGCAAACCATGAAGAAGGGCGCGGTCATCGTCGATGTCGCCATCGACCAGGGCGGCTGCACCGAGACCTCGCGCGCCACCACCCACTCCAACCCCACTTATGTGGTTGACGGCGTGATCCACTATTGCGTCGCCAACATGCCCGGCGGCGTCGCGCGCACCTCCACCTTCGCGCTCAATAACGCGACTCTCCCCTTCGCCCTGGCGCTGGCTGATAAAGGCTGGAAACAGGCGCTGAAGGACGATCGCCACCTGCGCGACGGCCTCAACGTCCACGCTGGCAAAGTCACGCATCCGGCGGTCGCCGCCGCGCTGGGCTACACCTATGAGCCGGTGGAAAACGCGCTGGCCTGAATCCTGCCCCAACCGCGGCGGAGGTTCGCCTCCGCCGCTCGCGCCGGTCTCACCTCGCGGGCCATGCTCAACTCCTCCAGGGCATGGCGCGGGGTGTTATGCGTTTTTCGCATGCGTGAAATGTTGCGCGAGGGCTTTTTCCCGCCAAAACACGCGCCTACCCGATAAGATGCAATGCCGTGAGAGCATGAGTAAGCGCTGAGCAGCCTGGAAGGCCAGTTCCATCATGGCGGACTATGGCTGATGTTGGAGGAATGGGACTTGCTGCCGACCGATATCAAAGATCCCGGCTATTTCCACAAAGTAGTGGATTGCCAGTTCGCCTGTCCGGCCCATACGCCGGTTCCCGAATATATCCGCCTGATCGCCGCCGGCCGCTATGGCGATGCGTATATGGTCAACTGGAAATCCAACGTATTCCCCGGCATCCTGGGCCGAACGTGCGACCGCCCCTGCGAACCGGCCTGCCGGCGCGGGCGGGTTGAGGAACAGCCGGTGGCCATCTGCCGGCTCAAGCGCGTCGCGGCTGACTATAAGGGCGACATCGCGGAGCGCATGCCATCCCCCGCCGCCACAAAAAACGGCAAGCGCATCGCGGTGGTCGGCGCCGGGCCGGCCTCGCTCACGGTGGCGCGCGATCTCGCCCCCCTTGGCTATGAGATCACCATTTTTGATGAAAACGAGAAGGGCGGCGGCATGGTCCGCACCCAGATCCCCCGTTTCCGCCTGCCCGAGGAAGTGCTCGACGAGGAAGTCGGCTACATCCTGGGCCTGGGGATTGAAACCCGCTTCGGC
>JAJYAF010000586.1 GCA_021779655.1 Pseudomonadota bacterium | reverse complement strand
GCCGGGTTGCCACCAGATATGACAAGCTCCTCGCTAACTATAGAGGCTTCGTACTCCTCGCCGCCATCGCAATCCTGCTCAAATAATTCGTCACTACGACCTAGGCTGACTGGTACAATCGCGGCTGTTGGGTTATCATACGGGGAAACGTCGGTTAGTATTTTTCACCGACTGAACCATCCAGCACGTCCGCAAGCACCCGAAACGATGCTTGCCTGGAGCCAACGCATCGTACCGCGGAGAGGAATCGGCTATGTTGAGTCTGTTGGCGGTGTCCTATCTGGGCGGCGTGCTCACCATTTTAAGCCCCTGTATCTTGCCCGTGCTGCCCTTTGTTTTCGCGCGTGCCGGGCGGCCATTCGCCGTCAGTACCCTCCCGCTTCTTGCCGGCATGGCGGTGACTTTCGCGGCCTTGGCCTCGCTGGCGGCACTTGGCGGGGGTTGGGTCGTGCGGACCAACGAATATGGCCGGGACATCGCCTTGGCACTGTTCGCTCTGCTGGGATTGACTCTGCTCTTTCCCGTTCTGGCCGATAGATTGACCCGGCCGCTGGTGGCGCTGGGCAACAGGCTTTCAGCGGCGGCGCAGACGCAGCGGCATGAGGCCATCGGGGCCGCGCTGCTCGGCGGGGCGGTGGGTTTTTTATGGGCGCCCTGCGCCGGGCCAATTTTGGGCCTCGTGCTCGCGGGGGCGGCGCTCTCCGGGGTTAACCCGCGCACGGCCTTTCTTCTGTTGGCCTATGCCGCCGGGGCGGCTACCTCGCTTGGCCTGGTTGTGGGTGCGGGCGGCGCGTTGTTCAAGCAGATGAAGCGCGGTTTGCATCTTGGCGAATGGGTGCGCCGTGTGGCCGGGGTCGTGGTGCTGCTGGGCGTGGCGGGCATCGCGTCGGGTGCGGAAACGGGCGCGCTGGCCCGGCTTTCCTCCTCCAACACCACGACGCTGGAGCAGGGTCTGCTGCGCCTGTTTGGCGCACCGCCGGCATCTTCCGCCCCAATGCCCGCGAGCGTCACCCAGGCGGACCAATTACCGCCGCTGACCGGCGCAACCGCCTGGCTGAATTCCCCCCCGTTAACCCCGGCGGAGTTGCGCGGCAAGGTGGTGCTGATCGATTTTTGGACATATTCCTGCATCAACTGCCTGCGCACCTTGCCTTACCTCATCGCCTGGAACGCCAAATACAAGGATCATGGTCTCGTCATCATCGGTGTGCACTCGCCGGAATTCGCCTTCGAGCGCGATACAGCCAATGTCGCGGAGGCGCTGAAACGGCTGGGCATCACCTATCCCGTGGCGGTGGACAGTAACCTGGCCATCTGGAACGCCTTCGCCAACCAATACTGGCCCGCGGAGTACCTGGTGAACGCGGAGCAGCAGGTGATAAGCAGCCATTTCGGCGAGGGTGACTATGCGGCCTCGGAAATGGAGATCCAGCGGCAGCTTCGCCTCGCGGGCTATCCCGATGTGCCGGGCGGTGTGGTGACACCCAGCGGCAGCGGCGCCGAAGCCGCCGGCGACCTGGCGGATGAGAATTCGCCCGAGACCTATATCGGCTATGCGCGCGCGGAGAATTTCGCCTCCCCGCAGGGCATGGGCGAGGACCAGCCGGAACGTTACACGATCCCTGCAAGCCTGGAACTTAATCAATGGGCGCTGGGCGGGGTGTGGCAGGATGGCGCCCAATCCGCGCGGCTCGTGAGCGCGCCGGGGAGCATCGCCTTCCATTTCCAGGCCCGCGATCTGCATCTCGTGCTCGGACCCGGCAAGCCGGGCGAGACGATCCGCTTTCGCGTGCTGCTTGATGGCACCGCCCCCGGCGCCGACCATGGCGTGGATACGGACCCCGAAGGCTACGGCGCGGTGGATAGTGAGCGTCTGTACCAGCTGGTACGCCAGAGCAGCACGGTGCGCGGCCGCGTCTTCACCATTCAATTCCTCGCCCCAGACGTGAAGGCCTATAGTTTCACGTTCGGCTAGCAGTCTGTCGGATTCCCTTGGCTGGTGGGATGGTGCAAGATTGGTGAATGGCGAATTTCATTCCGTTCAACCGCGACCAGTCATACCAGCCCGCCAATTAATTGACTCTATCAGCCAGGTGGCGGGCTGGTATAAGTCTTTGATTTCGCGCGCGGCCGCCCCGCCAACCCCGCGCGCATACCAATCCGCATTTTCGCGGATTGGTATGACTTCCGCCCGCCCCCGAAACCGAAAGCGGCCCGACGGATCGCCGAACCCTGGCGCATCGCCATGAAAGCCAAGCTGGAGACCGACGATGCCAAAGCCCTCTACAAAAAGCGCAAGCAGACGGTCGAACCGGTGTTCGGGATCATCAAAAGCGCCCTTGGCTTCCTCCGCTCCCGCCTGCGTGGCCTGCAAAACGTCGCCACCGAGTGGACCCTGATCGCTCTCGCCTACAACTGCAGGCGCATCACGCGCCTGCAGGCCGCCTGACATCCCCCAAACCCACCGTAAGTGGAGCCTTGAGACCCTTGCGCGGGGCTTG
>JAJYAF010000585.1 GCA_021779655.1 Pseudomonadota bacterium | reverse complement strand
CGTGCCGGTGCTGGGCCACGGGCTGGCGCCCTGCCCCACCCCGCAACCGTTCCACCGCCGCCGCGACCTGCTTTTCATCGGCGCGATTCATGAACAGGACAGCCCCAATTTCGATGGCCTGGCCTGGTTCATAAACCAGGTCCTGCCCCTGCTCGATCAGGTTCTGCCGGCGGATGTCCGCTTCACCATCGCGGGCCATGCCGAGCCGGGGATCGCGCTCGCGGCGCTCACGGCGCATCCCAGGGTGGATCTCATCGGTCCGGTGGAGGCCTTGGCGCCGCTATATGACACTCACCGGCTGTTCATAGCGCCCACGCGCTACGCCGGCGGCATCGCCTACAAGCTGCATGAGGCGGCGGCGCACGGGCTGCCCATTGTCACTTCCACGCTTCTTGCCGGCCAGCTCGGCTGGCGCGACGGTGAGGAACTGCTGGCCGCCCCCACCACGCGGCCGCGCGCCTTCGCCGCGCGCATCCGCCGCGCCTATTGCGGCTCCAGGCTATGGGCGCGGCTGCGCGAGGCGGCGCTGCGGCGCGTTGCGGATGAATGCCGGCCCGAGGATTTCCGCCACGCGCTGGGGCGCATCCTGGACGGACTGGATGGCGCGGATATCGCGGATGCCGCGCCGCCGCGGACGCTCCCGGAGATCGCCGCCTGCACCGTATAGCGGGTTGAATCCGCTGGCAGGCGATTCAGCCGCTGCCGATCAATACGCCGGTGGCGAATACCAGCGCCCCGCCCAAGGCAACCTGAAGGGTCGCCCGCAGGGGCGATGTGTCCATGTATTTCCACCGTATCCAGGAAATAGCCGCCAGTTCCACCACCACCACCGCCATGGCGACGATCAGCGCGACCCGCAGCTCTGGGATCAGGAACGGCAGGGTGTGGCCGAGGCCTCCCAGAAAGGTCATGAACCCGGTGATACCGCCGCGATAGATCGGCGCGCCGCGCCCGGTCAGGCTGCCATCATCGGAGAGCGCCTCGGCGAAACCCATCGAGATGCCGGCACCCAGCGAGGCCGCCATGCCGACCAGGAAGGCCGCGTGCGGCTGGCCGGTGCTGAAGGCCGCCGCGAAGATCGGCGCGAGCGTGGAGACCGAGCCATCCATAAGCCCCACCAGCCCGGGCTGGACATATTGCAGCAGGAAGGAGCGCCGGGCCGTCGCATCCTCGGCGCTGCGCGCGTTGGGGGTGAGGTTCTCGGCGGCGAGTTCGTCCGCCCGGTGTTCGTGCTCCCGCTCGGCCTCGGCAAGGTCGCCCAGGAGTTTGCGGACGGACACATCGGTCGCCCGCGCGGCCGCCAGGCGGTAGAACCGGCGAGTTTCCGCCTCCATCTGTTCGGCGAGCGTCCGCACGTCCTCGATACTGGGCTTGGGCAGTTGCCATACCGGCTTATGCTTGAGGAAACCACGCACGTCCTGGCGCCGGATGAGCGGAATATGCTCACCGAATTTCGCCCGGTACGTATCCAGAAGCCTGTGCCGGTGCTCGCTCTCCTCCGCCGCCATCTGCGCGAAGACGTTGGCCGTGGAAGGATAATCGTCCTTCAGGCGAAAGGCGAGATCCGAATAGATCCGGTTGTCCTCTTCCTCATTGGCGATGGCCAGCGCCAGCACCTCATTTTCTGAGAGTTCGGAAAAATTGCGCATTGCCCCCCTCCAGCAACCGGCAAGGTTTGACGGCGGCATGGCGAAAGGTCAAGTAAATCAGCATGTTGCAAATGCGTTGCAAACACAGGCCCTGCCGCTTGGCCTGCTGCCCTGGAAAGGCGCTTATTGTCGCCGCCGGCAAAACGTTTCATAATCCGGGCGTTGGCCGTTGCATGACATTTGCCGGGACCGGATGCTGAACGTTGAACCATGTGACTGCGGCAGCGGCCTTCGCAAATGCCGCTGCTGCGCCCTGGACCCGGCGGCCTTGCCTTCCAGCGCGTCGCTGGCGCTTCTGAACGGGCAGGCTGTCGAGGCGACAAAGCTCTACAACGAGAAGAAACATAACGAGGCGCTGGCGCTGGCGCTGAAAATCCTCGACCTCGCGCCCAACCAGCGCATGGCGCTGCGCGTGCTCCTGGAAATCCGTAAAGCGCAAAACCTGACCAAGGCGGTGGAAGCCCTGGCCCGGCGGCTGGCGGCGTTGCCGGCCGATAATCCCGCCCAGGCCACGGCCGCCAATCTACAGCTCGCGCAGATGCTCATCGGCCAGGGCCGGCACAAGGAGGCCGAGCCGGCGGCCAGGGAAGCCGTGAAGCATAGCCCGCGCGATGCCAATGCGCATCACGTGCTGGGAGTAGTCTTCACCGAAACCGGCCAGCTTCGGCAGGGCGAGCGGCATTACCGCCAGGCGCTTGCGTACGGCGAAGGGGAAGACGGGCTGATAACCGGGAACCTGGCGTGGAATCTCCGCCAGCAAGGCCTGCTGGACGAGGCGGCGGCAGTTTACGCGCGCGCCTTGACGGCCAGGCCCGACAACAAGCGCGCCATCGGCGGCTACGCCCAGGGGGAAAC
>JAJYAF010000584.1 GCA_021779655.1 Pseudomonadota bacterium | reverse complement strand
CGGTTGAACAGGGGGTGGACAAGGTGCTCAACGCGGTCGCCGGCTGGGGCAGCGATTACGGCCGGACGCTGCTCGATATCGAAGAACAATTGCTCGACAAGATCGACCGGCGCACCACGGTCCTGTTTCTCGGTGACGCGCGCAACAACTACAACAAGCCGCATACCGAGGTGATGCGCTTGCTCCACGACCGCGCGCGCCGGGTCATCTGGCTCAATCCCGAGCCGGTCTCGTTCTGGGGCATCGGCGATTCCGAGATGAAGCGCTATGCGCCTTATTGCCATATCGCCAGGGAATGCAGTTCGCTCAAACATCTGGAAAGCACGCTTGACGCGCTCCTGCGCTCGCATTCGGCCAGCGCCTGAGCCGGGATTTCGTGCCCCGAATTCGTGCCCGGACTTCAAACAAACCGGCCTTCAAATAAAGGAGAATGTTTCTTGGACAGTTCCGCCACCCCGCAAGACCGCATCGCCGCCTGGAAGCTGAAGTGGAACGAGGCTCCGTTTCTCAGGGCGCAGGGGCTGGAAGTGGAAGAAACCGGGATCGGCCGCGTCATCGTGCGTCTGCCGCAAGTCCGGCCCGATCAGCTTGGCGGCGGCGGCACGGATAACGCGCTCAACATGGGCGTGCTCAATGGTGGTGTCATTTCCTATATGTTCGACGGCGCGCTGGGCTGGGCCATCATGTCTTCCCTGATGGCCATGCCGGAAGCGCTGCGGATCAATCCCTCCGATCTGCGCCAGTTCACCATCAATCTCGACATGACCTTTCTCGACGCCGCCATGGGCTCCAGCTTCGAGGCTCATGGCCGCGTGGTGCGCGCCAGCAGAACCACCGCCTTCGCCGAAGGCGATTTCCGCGACGCGAACGGCAAAATCTGCGCCACGGCCAAAGGCATATGGCGGATCTTCTGGCCGCGCGGCATCGGTTAACCCCTGAACCCGAGCGGCGGATTCATCGTTCAGGCGGCGTATATTCCGGTCTCGAATTGAGCGAACAGATCGAGCAAGAGGGGATCACCGAAGGGCAGGCTCTGGCTCATCATCAGCCCCGCCACACCCGCGCCAGGGTCGAGCCAATAATAGCAGTTATACAATCCCGCCCAGCCCGCGCTGCCGGCCCCGCGGCGGCCGGGTATCGCTTCCGGATTGATGAGGAAGCTCAGCCCCCATTTCGTGTCATGACCGGGGAAGAAATCGAAATCATGGGAGAGCGCCGGCTCAACGGTGCGCAGCGGCAGCACGTTGAGATCGCCGATGTGGTTCCGCAGCATCGTTGCCACCGTCTCCGGGCGGAGAATTCCGCCCCCGCCGTTCAACAAGGCTTGCAGAAAGCGCAGATAATCCGGGCCGGTGGAGCACAGACCGCCGCCGCCCGGGTAGAATTCGGGATAAACCGGTTTTGCAAAAGCCTGGCCGGCGAGCGTGCCGTCCGGCTGGCGGATATGCAATCCGGCCCCGCGGGCGGCCTGCGCGTCATCCGGGGTGAAGCTCGTATCGTTCATGCCCAAGGGACGGAAGATGTGATCGCGGAAATAAACGTTCAAATCCTGGCCGCTTATCGCCTCGACCACCCGGCCCGCCCAGTCGATACCGATACCGTATTCCCACCGCGTTCCCGGCTCGAAGGCGAGGGGCTGTTCAAGCCCGATCAGCTTCCCCGAGCGGCCGGGCGGCTTGCCGGTGAGTTTGAGATAGCGCTGGAGATCGGCGTTCCAGACATCGTAGGTAAAGCCGGCGGTATGGGTAAGAAGCTGGCGCAGCGTAACGGGCGCGCGCGCCGGCCGCAGGCGGGGCTGGCCCGCGCTGTCGAACCCTTCCAGCACCGGCGGCGCTTGCAGATAGGGCAATAGCCGGCCCAGCGGCTCATCCAGGGAAATTTTCCCCTGCTCCACGAGCCGCATCGCGGCGACGGCGGTGATTCCCTTGGTCAGGGAGGCGATGTAGAACAGCGAATCCATCGTCATCGCCACGCCACTGCCGCGCACGCGCTCGCCAAAAGCCGCCTCGTAGATCGGGCCGCTCCGGTCCGCGGCCAGGGCCACCACCCCGGCTGCCTTGCCTTGGGCGACAGCCTCGCGCAGCGGACGGTCCAGCGTGGATTTGTTCATGGCATTTCCCTCTCATCTTGGACGTTTTTTGCTCACCCATCGGCCTTTTTCAGGCCGAAACAGTCTACCGGGAATCTTGCCGGTCCCATGCCCGGCTTTCAAGGCCCGGCCTCCCGCCTCACCGGCCCATGCCGGCCGGCAGGAAGCCGACGATCCGTTCCGTTTCCGCCACGATCGGATCGGCGATCGCCGCGGCGCGGCGCGCGCCCGCGCGCAGCTCGCGGTCGATGAATTCCGGCTCGGCCAGCAATTCCCGGGCGCGCAGCGAGATCGGCGAGAGATGCGCGATCAGCGCCTCGGCCAGTTTTTCCTTGAACGCGCCGAAGCCGGAGCCGGCGAATTCCGCGAGCGCGGCTGCCGGCGCCAGGTCTGAAATCGCGGCATAGATGCCAAGCAGG
>JAJYAF010000583.1 GCA_021779655.1 Pseudomonadota bacterium | reverse complement strand
CCCGCCATTGGCCAATACCCCCGGATAGCACAGACCCATCGGCAGGATGGCGATGCGGGAAGTATCATAGAATTCCTCACGCCCGATCGCCATCCAGCCGCGCAGCCGGTTGCCGGAAGCATCATTCCAGGGCAGGCCGGTCGCATGCACCTTCGTGCCTGGCGCCTGGCCGATGATGAGCAGCCTCGCGCTGGCCGAGACACGGAAAACCGGGTTCGGCCCCAAAGGCAGATACGGCGCGCATAGGGTGCAACCCCTTGCCTCGCTCTGCAAACGCGCGAGTTCCGTTGCCGCCTTCAAGGCGCGGCGATGGCATAGAGATAAATCTGGATCGTGCCCGCGCGGCGGAAGCGGAGGCTACAGGGCACCGCGCTTCCGGAATCGATGGAAAAATGCGGCGATTGCAAGAGCAGATGCGGGCCGCCCGCCCGCAGCAAAACATGGCCGCCCGGCGGCACCGGAATTTGCGGCAGCGCCGCGCCGGAAGCGCCGACCAGGAGGGTAGTCGCCGTGATCGGACAAATGGCGCCGACGAGCATGTCCGGCTGGTTTCCGGAATTGTCGATTTCGAGAAAACCTTGCGACGGCCGGTCGGGCTTTGCGGTTTCCAGGACCTTGCCATGATGCGCGACGATGCCGTCAGCCACGGCGCGGCCCGCGGGGAAGAAAGCCAACGCCGCGAGCAGCGCCAGCGCCGCGCGGGAACCAGTGCCGTTCATGCGGGGTTTTCGTATTTCGCGATCTGCCAGGCCGCCGGTTCCGCGGCGGCGTCCGCGTACCAGCGCGCGACCAGCGGGTCGGCGCGCAGCGTGTCGCGATACGCGCGGGACGCGGGCGAAAGCGGCGGCGCATAGGTGACGAAGCGGGCGGCGACGGGCGCGAACATCGCATCCGCCGCGCTCAAGCTGGCGCCGAAAAGATAAGGGCCGCCGGCACCGAATTGCGCGCGGGTTTCAGCCCATATCTGTTCGATGCGGGCGATATCGGCGAGGCTTTCCGGGGTTTGTCCACAGCCCGCGAAGTCGCGGCCGAGGTTCATCGGCATGGCCGTGCGCAGGGCGCTAAAGCCCGCATGCATTTCCGCCGAGATCGCGCGCGCATGGGCGCGGGCCAGGCGCTCCGCCGGCCACAGGGCCGGCGTCAGTTCAGCGCAGTATTCGGCGATGGCGAGGCTGTCCCAGATTTTCGCGCCTCGGTGTTCCAGATAGGGCACGAGGCCACTGGGAGAAATCGCCCGGACGGCTTCGGTGCGGCCGCTGCCGGAGAGGGGGATGACTGTCTCCTCCACTTCCAGCCCCGCGAGCCTGACCAGCAGCCAGCCGCGCATGGACCAGGACGAATAGCGCCTGGCACCGATCGTGAGCTTACCTTCCATCAAGTCGATGCCTCCGCGATGCGCCGGCTCAGCGTAGCATCGGTGCGGAGATATCGGAACCACAGCCGGCGAATTCACCGTTGCGGCAGGCCGCGCTGAACTGGGTTAAATCGTGCAGCAGCGCCGCGCGCCATTGCAGCCAGGGCACGCAGCCAACCAGGATGCCGGCATGGCCCAGCCGTGGATAAATACGGGTTTCCACCGCGTTGCCGGTTTGCCGCAGGCGCGCGGCGAGTGCCGCCGTATTGCCCGGCCGGACCACGCGGTCCCGCCCGCCATGCAGGAGCAGGGCAGGGGGCTTGCGGCTGCCTTCGGCGATGAAATGGATCGGCTGGGTAAGGTTTTCATCCGGAGTGGTGCCGAAGATTTCCGCGATCAGCCGGTCGTGGAAGGGCAGGAAATCGTATGGCCCGGCAAGGCCGATCCAGCCCGCGAGGCGTTCGGGCGCAAGCCCCGCGGCGTTCAGGTAGCCGGGATCGAGCGCCAGCATGGCGGCGTTGTAAGCGCCAGCGGAATGACCCATCAGGTATACGCTCTGCGTATCGCCGCCATGGCTTGCGATATTTTTGAAAACCCAGGCCACGGCGGCCGCGCAGTCGTGCAGGAAGGCGGGAAACCGCACCTGGGGATACAGCCGGTAATCAGGGATCACGACCATGAATCCGAGCCGCGCGAGCGCGGCGGCGACGAAGCGATAATCCCGCCGCTCGCCACGCTGCCAGGAGCCACCGTAGAAAAACAGAATAACGGGCAGCGGCTCCTGGCTCGCGGAAAACGCCGGCGCGGCGCGGGGCGTGGCCGCATGGATGTCGAGCTTCTGGCGGATATGCCGTCCGAACGGAATGTCGCGGATGACGCGCAAACCGGCGAAACCGGTAGTTTTGTTAAGCAGATCGAAAGAGTTTGGCAGCCAGGCCATTGGCCACAATAGGTCTCGCGCCGTATCGGCTTCAAGTATAATTTTAACTGGTCTTGCCGCATGGTAGGCTGAGCGCATGGACGATGGAATCGCTACCGCCAGGCTGCCGACCGCGCGCTGGGCGGGGCTCGAATTGATCAAGCCGCTGGTCATGGGAATTCTGAACGTTACACCGGATTCCTTTTCCGATGGCGGAAGTTTCATGAACCCGGCC
>JAJYAF010000044.1 GCA_021779655.1 Pseudomonadota bacterium | reverse complement strand
GGATATGGGCCGGGCGGTCGGTCTTTCGCGCCAGCGCCAGGATGCGCCGGGTGCCAAGGAAAGCGCATTCCACATCCCGCCACGCGGCATGGCTTGAATAGGGATCCCCACAGGTGAAGCGCGATTTCCGCGCCTTGAGGCGGTATTCATCCTCGGCGTGGAAAGCGATGCGCCGGTGGCCGGCGCGCATCACCCGCTCGATACTGGTATCATCCTCCACCAGCAGGTTTCCAGTGGAAGAACCGGCGAACAGCTTGATGCCGCAAACCCCCTCGATCCGTTCGAGCGCGCCCAGCTCGCCGATGTTCTCCTTGGTGGCGCCGGCATAGAATCCCACATCGCACCAGGCATGGCCGGCAATATATTCCCGCTTGGCGTCGAGCGCCGCGGCGCTGGTGCCGGGCGGCTCGGTATTTGGCATATCGAAAACCGTGGTTACCCCGCCCAGAACCGCGCCGCGCGTGCCCGAGAGCAGATTTTCCACACCGGGAATCCCGCCTTCCGCCCCGACCTCCCGCGGGCCGCCATCACGGAAATGCACATGCGGATCAATGATCCCGGGCAGGATGTGCAGATTGGACGCATCCAGAATCGCCCGCGCCGGGCCAAGACCGGTGCCGATTGCCGCAATGATGCCATCGCGGATGCCAATTTCGGCTTCGGTAATGCCGCCCGGCAGCGCCGCCATGCCGTTTTTCAAAACCATATCGAAGCGCATGATCTTCTAAAACACCCGCATATTACTTGGTTTTTCGTTGCAGCCAAGCAAAGGAACCGCCGCAGCCAGGACGGCATCCACGCCGAGCAAGGCCATGGCGCCTTCATGGCTCCCGGCGGGCGCGACAACAGCGGCGGCGTGTGGTGCTGCGGGCGCGAATTCCGCGACACGGTCGCGCCCGAACAGCCCGACGACCGGCGCCTGCGCGGCGGCGGCAAGCTGGAGCAATCCGGTATCGTTGCCGATATAAAGCCGCATCCGCGCCATGCAGGCGGCCAGCAGCGAGGCCGGCAGGGTGGCAGGCAGCAGTTGCGCGCCGGGCAGCCGGGCCTGGATTTCCATGCCGGCCAGCCGCTCCGCGTCGCTGACACCGGTGAAAACCACCGGCCGGCTGCCGGGCAGGATTTCCGCGATCGCGCGATAGGTTTCGACAAAGCGTTCCGGCGGCCATATCCGGCGTGTCGAGCTTGCGGTGGGGCCCAAGCCGATCAGCGGCGCTTCCGCCGGCAGGCGGCGCTTCGCCTCCGTCATGTCCGAAGCGTTGACCCAGACAACAGGCAGCGGCGGCGGAGACAAGCGCAGCGCGGTAGCAAATTGCTGATAGAGCGGGAGGCCATGACGGGCATGGATAACGATGCGCTGGCCGGCCGCCAGGAAATAGAGGAGAGACGAGCCGCGCGTATCCACCGCGATGTCCCAGAATCGGCCGAATAACTTGCTCCACACCCGCAAACGGTGGAAATCCCGGCTGGTGCCCTTGCCCACCGTGATGACCCGCTCCAGCCGGGGCAGCCGGGAGAACAGCCCGGCACAACTCGCGCCGCAGGCCACCGTGATGCGGGCTTTAGGGTATTGCGTGCGCAGCGCTTCGAGAATCCCGCAGGAGATGACGGCCTCGCCCAGCCGGGATGACGTTATGAAAAGAATCCGCACCGCGTTTTCCTTATCCCGTCTTGCCCCGCCCCTGGCAAGTGCGCAACTTGAGCGGCATGACATGGATTACCCGCTTACAGGACCGTGGCGTCATCGGCATTGCCGGAGACGACCGGGTGGCCTTCCTGAACGGCCTGGTTTCGAACGACGTTGCCAAGGCGGCGCCGGGTTGCGCCGTCTGGGCGGCGCTGCTGACACCGCAGGGCAAATACCTGGCCGATTTTTTCGTCTCCGCCGATGAGCGGCAGCTATGGCTGGACACCGAACGCAGCGGAGCGCCCGATTTGCTGCGCCGCCTGAACCGGTTCCGGCTGCGGTCCAAGGTGGAACTGCGCGACGAAAGCGAGTCGCTTGCCGTATACGCCGCCTGGGGCGGACCGGCGCCGGATGCGGCCGTGGCGGCGCCCGATCCGCGGCTGGCGGAAGCAGGATACCGGGTCCTATCGGCAGCATCGCTGCCCGAGACCGCAAGCGCCGCCGCTTATGACGCGCACCGCCTGAGCCTTGGCCTGCCGGACGGAACGCGCGACCTGGAACCAGGAAAAACCCTGTTGCTGGAAGCCGGATTCGATGAACTGAACGGCATCGCCTGGGATAAAGGCTGCTATATGGGCCAGGAATTGACGGCGCGGACAAAATATCGCGGCCTGGTGAAGCGCCGGCTGGTGCCGGTTGCTCTGAACGGGCCTGCCACGCCACCCGGCACGCCCGTGCTGGCCGAGGGGCAGGAGGTGGGTGTGTTGCGCTCCACCTCCGGACAGGCGGGGCTTGCAATGCTGCGCCTGGACGCGCTGGAAAAGCCGCTCACCGCAGGCAGTGCCGCGCTCAGCCCCAGGGTGCCGGATTGGATGAAGCTGCGAGCTTAGAGCCTGCCCGCCGAGCGCCCCCTGCTGTTTGGCGTTGCTGTCGGGTCGTCAGCCTTTATCGTTGGCCGGAGCCGCCGGCGCCAGCACGGTGCTGATCGTGGAACGCACCACGCTCACCATCACGTTCGGCGCGATTTCGACATCGATCTCGTTGGCCCCTTCGACCGCCTTTTTCACGGTGCCAATGATTCCCCCCGCGGTGACGACCTTATCTCCGCGCTTGAGCGCCCCGAGCTTGGACTTCAGCGTCTTCTGCTGGACCTGCTGGGGCCGGATGAGCAGGAAATAAAAGACGATGACGATGAGGACCAGCGGCGCGAACTGGATGAGCGAGTTGACGGCCGGCGGCATGCTGGCGGCGGTTTCTGCATAGGCGGCGGCGATGAGCATCGGTATCCCCATGGTTGTCGTAATCCGTGGCGGACCATAGGTTGCGGCGCCGCGCAGTCAACCGGCGCGGCGTACAATACCAGGCGGAAGGAAGCTGCGATGGATGAAGCCTTGTTATTGCGGATTGCCGAGGCGCTGGAGCGGCTGGCGCCGCCGCCGCCGGCCGCGCCAGACCTGACAGCGGAGGACGCCTTCGTATGGCAGCCCTCCTCCGCGCGCCTCTGCCCTGTGGCCAGGGTCGCGCGCGTGGACATCACGCTGTTGCGGGGGATTGACCAGCAGAAGGCGATTCTGCTGGAAAACACGTTGCGTTTCTCTCATGGCCTGAGCGCGAACAACGCCATGCTCTGGGGCGCCAGGGGCATGGGCAAGTCCTCGCTGGTGAAGGCCGTGCATGCGGCGGTGAATGAAAACGGCGGCAAACTGGCGCTGATCGAGATTCATCGCGAGGATATCCGCAGCCTCCCGGAGCTATTGAACGTACTGCGCGGCACCCCGCGCCGCTGCCTGCTTCTGTGCGATGATTTATCGTTCGAGCGAGAGGACGCCGATTACAAGGCGCTGAAATCGGTGCTGGATGGCGGGATCGAGGGCCGGCCGGAGAACGTGCTGTTTTACGCCACCTCCAACCGCCGCCACCTCATGCCTCGTGACATGATCGACAACGAGCGCGCAACCGCCATAAATCCCGGCGAGGCGGTGGAGGAAAAGGTTTCGCTCTCTGACCGTTTCGGCCTTTGGCTTGGTTTTCACAACGGCAGTCAGGAACTGTTTTTTGAAATGGTGGAAGGCTATGCCGCAGCGTTTGGCTTGGCGGTCGGGGTGGAGGAGCTGCACGCGCTGGCGGTGGAGTGGTCGGTCACTCGCGGCGCCCGTTCCGGGCGGGTTGCCTGGCAGTTCATCCAGGACCTGGCCGGCCGGCTTGGCGTGCGCTTGACCCGCTGAGCCGGTTGCGGGAAAGCGGAGCGTCCGCGGCGGCATGGAGAGGTGGCCGAGTGGTTTAAGGCAGCGGTCTTGAAAACCGCCGTGCGCTCCCGCGCACCGTGGGTTCGAATCCCACCTTCTCCGCCACTTCAGTCCCTGCGTGGGCACCGAGTTTGCGCCGGTTGGTTGAACCAATCCACCCACGTCAGGCCCTGTTGGCGTAAGGGCGGCCAGAAAAGAAGTTGCCATATGGCATTATATGGCGTATATATAGCCATATGGCAGGAGCTGCCTATGCCTGTGCTTAGCCAGATCGCCGTTGCGCCGAAGCCATTTTCACCTGACCCGATCACCGATGAAGAGGCAGGCGCCATGTTCCGTGCGGCCTTGAACCTTTTCCGCCTATGGGGGGTGACAGACGACCAGGCCGCGATCATCCTCGACTTGCCGCGCCGTACCTTTGCCCGCTGGAAAGCTGGCGAGATTGGCCGGATTGGCCGTGACGGCAAGGCTAGGCTTTCCAACCTCATGGGGATCCACAAAGCCTTGCGGATCATTTTCAAGGAGCCGGCGCGCGGCTATGCCTGGATCAAAGCTTCGAATACGGCTTTTGGCGGCCGCTCGGCTCTGGATATCATGCTCCATGGCGAGCTAACCGATCTCATGCGCGTGCGGCATTATCTGGATGCGGAGCGTGGCGGCTGGTGATCGACCCGTCGATTGTGCCCGTCTCGCCGGTTCATTGGGTTGGCGCCAGGCGGATCATCCGCGGCCTGTACCCGCCTGTCGATTTGTTCGAGGATATCGCCGATCCAGAAGACTGGCCCTTGTTGATTGCCGCCGAGCAGAAGACCAATCCGCGCCTCATGGAAACGATCGGCGCACTTGATCTGGTGCCGGTGGCGCGGCGCGTTTCCGGGCCGGGGGCGAGCTACCTCATGGCCCCCTTCACGCATGTCAGCCCTGAGCGGCCGAGCCGGTTCAGTACTGGTGCTTATGGCGTGCTTTACACCGCGCGAGGATTCGAGACGGCCGTTCTTGAGAACGCTCACCATCATGCCCGTTTCATGGCACAGACCACCCAGTCGCCTGGCTGGACATCGCAGTTCCGGGAGCTTGTACTGGATATCCGGGCCTCGCTGCATGACCTGCGGGACGGGCCCGCCGTATTCCTGCCTGCGCTGGACCGGGATGATTACACCGTGGCACAACAATTGGCGGCGGTGTTGCGGAGCGGCGGATCTGAGGGGCTGGTCTACCCCAGCAGGCGTGATCCTGAGGGTGTTTGTGCAGGGCTGTTTTATCCGGACCTAGCCACGCCGCCGGTGCAAGGACGCCATCTTGATTACCACTGGGATGGTGTTCGCGTTGATTTGGTCCGCGATACGGGGACGGGGGAGGTTTTTCGGGTGAAGGTCCGCTGAAGAAGGCGGAAGCGAACACGAACCGCCTATGTTCCCGCACATTCAGCGTGAACAGCCAGTCGCCACCACGCTCGGTGATCAGCCGCGTTCCGCGTCAGCAGAGGTTTTCAGATGCGATCCCCTGTGTTGCCGGGCCAGGATTGTGCTATGGCCCAGGGCGGCGCCGGATTAGCACAGCGGTAGTGCAGCGGTTTTGTAAACCGAAGGCCGGGGGTTCAAATCCCTCATCCGGCATATCCCCATGCCGCATGCGTTCGCGCGAGACTTGCCTTGAAGGGGGCCGTGGGTCAGGCTGGCGCATGATCATCGCGGCGGCGCGGCTTTTTCTCAACGGTGCATTCAGCGGGCCCATGAGCCTGCGCATAGCCGATGGGCTGATCGCCGAGATCCGCCCCGGCATGGCGGCGGAGGCCGATTTTCGGCTGGAGCACGGGTTTCTTTCTCCCGGGCTGATCGATCTGCATAACAACGGCGCCTTCGGCGTGGATTTCGGCGCTGCCGATGAAGGCGCGTGGAAGCCAGCCTTGGCCCGGCTTGCCGCGCACGGCGTGACCAGCCTGCTGCCCACCGTAATCACCGCGCCGCTGCCGGCGCTGCGGGCGGCGGCCGAGCGCGTCGCGCGCGCGATGCAGGTTCATCCCGGCATCATCGGGCTGCATCTGGAAGGCCCCTTCCTCAACCACCAAAAAGCCGGCGCGCACCGGGCCGAATGGCTGCTCGGGTTCGATGCGGAGAGTCTCGGCACGGCGCTCGCCCTGCCGGCGCTGCGGATGATCACGCTGGCGCCGGAACTGCCCGGAGCCAACGCGGCGATCCGCCGCCTCGTGCAGGCAGGTGTGGCCGTTTCCCTGGGCCATACCGAGGCGAGCGTGGAAGCCATGGCGGAAGCCGCCGCCGCGGGGGCGCGGCTGGTCACGCATGTCTTCAATGCCCAGCCGCCTTTGCACCACCGCGCGCCCGGCGCGGCCGGGGCGGCGCTGACCGATCCACGGCTATACCCGTGCCTGATCGCGGATGGCCTGCACGTGGACCCGCTGCTCCTGCGCCTTGCTTTCGCCGCCAATCCCCGTGCCATCGCGGTGAGCGATTCGATCCTCGCCGCCGGCATGGCGGAGGGGTTTGCTGCGGAATTCGGCGGCGCGCCTGTGCGGCTTGAGGGCGGTGTCGCGCGGCGGCCGGACGGTACGATCGCCGGCGCGGCCATCACGCTGGATGAGGGCATCCGGCGGCTGATCGGCGCCGGGGTCGCGCCGGAGACGGCGCTTGCCGCGGCAACGCATCGGCCGGCGGACGCGCTGCGGCTGTCCGATCGCGGCCATATCGCGCCCGGCCGCCGCGCCGATCTCCTGTGGTGGAACGCGGATTTCACCGTTGCCCGGGTTTGGCGGGCGGGGCATGGCATCACCGCGCCGGTCATGCGGGGAACCGAGCACGCCCGGCCCGAATTGCACGATCTGGAAACGCGGCCGACCGGGGAAATCGTGCGGGTTTTCCTGGATCAGGAAGCAGCGGCGCAACGCGCCTTGCAGGCCACCGCCCATGAGCTTGCCGCGCTTGCCGAGGCGGTGGCGGCGCGGCTTGCCGCGGGCGGAAGGCTCTTTTACGCCGGTGCCGGAACGTCCGGCCGGCTCGGCCTGCTGGACGCCGTGGAATGTGGCCCAACCTTCGGCGTGGGTGAGGAGGCGCTGGTTCCGCTGCTGGCGGGCGGCCCGGCGGCGCTGCTGCACGCCGTGGAGGGAGCGGAGGACGATACCCAGGCCGCCATCGACGCCCTCGCCTCCCACAAGCTTGGCCCGGGCGATGCCGTACTGGGAATTGCCGCTTCGGGCCGCACACCCTTCACGCTCGCCGCGATCCGCTATGCGAATGAGCGAGGCGCGCTGAGCGCCGCCCTGGTAAACAACTCCGGCACGCCGATGGCCAGCGCCGCGCGCATCGCCATCGTGATCGAATCGGGCCCTGAGATCATTGCCGGATCAACCCGGCTTTCCGCCGGCACGGCGCAGAAAATCGCGCTGAACACGCTCTCTTCCACGGTGATGATCCGGCTGGGGAAGACCTTCGGCCCTTATATGGTCGATCTGCGGGTGAGCAATGCCAAGCTGGCGCAAAGGGCGGTGCGGATGGCGGCCACCCTGGCGGGGGTTACCGACGACGACGCCGCCGGAGCGCTGGCGCTCACCGCATGGCAGGTGAAGCCCGCGGTGGTGATGCTGCGCCTTGGGCTGGAGCCCGCCCGCGCCAGGGAAGTTCTGCAAGCGGCGCGGGGCAGTCTGCGCCGGGCGCTCTATTCCGCCGGCACGGCAGAGGTCGCCGTGGCGGAAGATGTTAGAAGCAGATAGGCGATGATGCTCACCCCGGCGCTGACGGCGAAGGAAATATCGCCCCATTCCGGATGCTTTGCCGCCATGACACCCACGAAGAGCGGATATTGGTTGAAGAACGGCACGCTGGCGGCGATGCCGATGATCCAGGCGACGAATCCCGCGCTAACCATACCCAGGCGTGACACCCGCCTGGTGGTGTGCCCCATGAACACGACCGCCGCCCAGGGGGCCGCCCAGTAGCCCAGGAAAAACAGAAAACTTTGATAATTCTTCAGAAAGTTCGTGGCCGCCAGAACCGAGATCACGGTTCCGATGAAGCCGGTGATAATCGCCGCCTGCCACTGCTTGAGCCGGAAGCCGACCGCAAGCGCGGATAGCGCGGCGGAATAAATGTTGAGGATGTTGGCGCTGATCGTCCCGATGACGATGGCAATGATCAACGGCAGTTTGAACCAGCCCGGCAGCCATGCGGTGAACAGATCTGAAGGATGCGTAAGCGAGACGGTTGCGCCGATCACGGCGCCCAGCACCTCCATCCAGATGCAGGAGATCACGGTGCCAAGGAAGGCATTGATGAACACGCTTTTCTGCACCTTCGCGCGATCACCGAGATGCGAAAGATAGCGCGTATAGTCGGAGGAATAGGGAATCCAGCCAAGCACGTAGGAGATGATGATGGAGGTCGTGAGAATGAACGCGCCGCTCCGGCCGCCGACATCGGCAAGCAGCTTCGGCTGCGCCGCGGGCAGCGCCGGCGTGTGCATGGCGATGATCACGCTGAAAATCGCAAATATCAGGATCAGCGCATAGAAGAAATATTTCTCCGCCAGCTGGATCAGGTCATGGCCGACAAAGGCGATCGCCACCTGGGCGACACAAAGCGTGACGATATTGGGGATGAGCGGCGTATGCAGCAGGGTGGCGATGGCATAGCCGCCGATGATGGTGTTGACGGCGAACCAGGAGAAGCCGCCGAAGGAATTAAGCAGGCTCGGCAGCCGGTTGCCGAGCTTGCCGAACCAGGCCGCCCCTTGAATCATTTGCGGCACGCCGTACTCCACGCCGTAGGTGGAGAACGCCGCGAGGATCACCCCGCCGATGAGATTGCCCAGAAGAATCGCGGCCAGCGCCCATGCGCCTGAAAGGCCGAACACGCCGGTGCAAAGCGCGCCGGTGGTGATCGTTGCGAATTCGATATTCGCGGCCATCCACAGCCTGAACAAGGCGCGCGGGCGCCCGTGCGCCCGGTCCGCGGTAACCGGCGCGAGCCCCTGGGTTTCAATCCGCAGTGCCGAAACGGTCATCGTCATTGCAATCCTCCTGGATCAGACCAGCCACGTCTTTTCGTGGGACGTTCGCCTTCAGTGGGCGGCTAATATTCGCTTTGGATTTTGCGCGCGGCCGCTCCGCCAGCTCCGCGCGCGAAGCGTTGTTTCACGGTCCGCGCAAAAATGGCCGGACCCGAAGGTCCGGCCATTTGCACGCGTTGCGATCCGCGATACCATGCTCAGAAAAGCAGGCCGGCTTCCAGCGTACCGGTGAAGATAGCCCGGCCGGTTCCGGAATCACCGTAGCCATATTTCATGCCATCGGTGGAATGGTGCAGCAGCAACATGCCGCCCACATCCGCCCGCGCGAAAAGATCCTTGTATTGCCAGGTGGGCGTGACGGAGATGCCGACCGCCTCCGAGCGCGGACCGATAAACCACGGCGCGTCGCCGATGCTATCCTCGTACTCCACCCAGGCACCAACCGAATAAGGGGTCTTGTCGAAGCTGTAATCGCAGAACAGCGCGGCACCCAGATTACTGGTGAACTTGGGTATGCCAACCTGCTGGTCAGCCTTGGCGTAAATATACTGCACCTCCGGCACCAGGTTCAGGTTGCCCATGGTGTAGCTGTAATAGCCGCCCAACATCTGCGAGTTCACGTAGAAAGGACCATACGCGCTCACGTGCGTGGAGTTGTAGGTAACGGCGTTCAGCCCGGTACGGCCTTCATTGCCGGCATAATAGACCGAAACGGCGTTGTCGGAATCGATGGTATAGGTGCCGAGCGCCTGCACGAAGTTCCACACACCGGTATCGTAGCCGTCACCGAACGAAACGGTCGCGGAGATCGGGCCGATGGTGTAGGCCACCTCGATCCCGCGGTTCTGGCTGTTCTGAACATAAAAGATATCGGTGGTGAGCTGGTTGGCGTTGTTCCAGTCGATCGCCGATTCGTAACCTTCCAGCGAGCCGATCTGGCCGGCGGAAATCGTCAGCCCCGGAACCGCGGAAGGCGCGACGGTGAGATAGCCGGCATAGAGCGGGCCGGTTGAGAAAACGTTCACCGAGGTCTGGGTGGGATGCGCGGCGCCGAGCGTTGTCGTGCCCCCGTTCGATCCAACCTCGATGGTGAATTGCAGCTCGCCGGTGGTCTTCTGCAGCTCGATCAGCGCGCTCCCGACCTCGGCCCCCACATTGTTACCATGCTCGCCGCCGCCGATGACGGAACGGGTTCCCGTGCCGGTGGTGCCATAGGCATAGCCATCGAAACCGCCGCTCACGCTCAATTGACCGAAGGGCCCGCCGTCAATGTTGATCGCCGTAGGGCCGCTCATGGCATGTGCCGCGT
The DNA here is from genome assembly GCA_021779655.1 of Pseudomonadota bacterium. The sequence goes on along the minus strand of JAJYAF010000044.1, from coordinate 476 downwards.
TCAACGCGATCAATGAGGACGTGGCCACCAGGCCAAGCCCGAAAAGTTGCCGACGCATCGTTATCATTCTGCCTCCTAAATTCGCAGTTATACCCGTGTTTGCCCAAGACCATCGCGGGCGATCCGATAGCGGCGCTCAAACTCCCAGTTCGGCGCCACTTCCCGGTCATGAAACGGCAATCTACAGGTCAAAGCGGATGCGGGGCCAGTGTTAACGACGAATTCTTGTGCTTTGCACAAGGCCTGTTGCGGAAAAGCCACAAATCGAGCAGCCTCTTTGGGGGAATTCTTTTATTGTTTCATAAACAATGGCATGTCAGACGATGCAAGCACCGAGGCGGTGACACCGCCCAGAAGCCAATCGGCAAGGCGGCCATGCCGATGCGCGCCCAGCACGAGCGTGTCGGCGCCGGCGGCCTTCGCCTCCGCCAGCAAGGTTTCGCCAACCGGCTCCCCGCCGCGCGGCGGGTTGATTA
>JAJYAF010000582.1 GCA_021779655.1 Pseudomonadota bacterium | reverse complement strand
AGCACCGTTTCTCCGTTAGGATCCCTGAACACCGGCAGCTTCTGCAAAGGCTGGCTCAACGTCCCTTCACCACCTTCGCCGTTCAGCCCGGTGACCGGCGCCACGCGGGTTTCCATGCCGTCCTCATCGGGCATCGGAAACAGATTATCCCAATATTGTTCGGCAAGCCGACCGATCAGCCTGGCGCCGAACGCCAGTCCCGCCAGCCCGTCGCTGCGCACCAGGGCCTCGGTCAGCCATGCGGCGACTTCGAGATCCTTGGCTTTGCTGGACAGAATTTCCGAAGCCAACGCACGCACGCTGCGCCAACCCTCGGACGAGGCGACCTCTCCGGGGGAGGCATCCGCCGCACGCTCCGCCGCTCTGGCATCGGCCCGCGCGTCCCGCAGCCGGAAATAGAGGGAGGCGGGAGAAAAATCCTCGCGGACATCGCTGCCGGCCGGCAAGTCATCACTAACCGGCGCGAGCAGGTCTTCAATGTCCAGATCTTCGACCGCCACGTTTACCCTCTTCCCAAACTCATCCGCCATCATGGCGAAGTCGTTTCTTGTTCCGAACCTCGGTTTTTCCGAAATCAACCGCGGGTTTATATTAACTGGACATTACCGGCAACTCAAGCTAACTAGCGCCTGCGAAACGAGGACCGGACAATGCGCGGCCAGTCTTCATTCCCGGTTGCTTAATCGCACTGTCCGGGACAAGACGACAGAGGGGGGAGTCGTGGTTAGCATTGATCTCAGGGCACTAATCGGCCGCCTGGATGACCATTGCCGCCGCGCGCTTGAGGCCGCCGCTGGGCTTACCATGTCTCGCACCCATTATAATGTCGAGATCGAACATTGGCTGGTCAGGCTGGCGGAGGGAACCGATACGGACATCGCCGCGATCTTCCGGCAATACGATATCGACCATGGCCGCTTTCTCGCGGATTTGAACAAGGCGCTCGACAAACTCAAGACCGGCAATTCCCGCGCGCCCGGCCTTGCCCCGGACGTTGTGGATACCGCCAAGCAAGCCTGGCTGCTCGCTTCCATCGAACACGGGCTGGCGCGGGTTCGTTCCGGCCATGTGCTGCTTGCCTTGCTGGCCGATGAAACGCTGGCGCGCCGCGCGCGCGATGCCTCCGGCCAATTGATGAAAATCCAACCGGAGGTGCTGAAGCGCGACCTTGCCACCATCACCTCGGGCAGCGCCGAGGCCGGCACGCCGCTGGCGGCCGATGGCGCAGCCTCCGCAACGGATGAAAACGGCATGCCCCGCCGGGCGGGTAGTGGCGCGCTCGATCTTTATACCTATGATCTCACCGCCCGCGCGCGGGACGGCAAGATCGACCCGATCCTCGGCCGTGATTTCGAAATCCGCCAGGCGATCGACATTCTCACCCGGCGCCGCCAGAACAACCCGATTCTCACCGGCGAGGCGGGCGTCGGCAAAACCGCCGTGGTCGAGGGGCTCGCGCTCAAGATTGCCGCCGGCGAGGTGCCGGATGCGATGAAAAATGTCACGCTCCGCACGCTCGATCTCGCCTTGCTGCAGGCCGGCGCGGGCATGAAGGGCGAGTTCGAGCAGCGGCTTAAATCCGTGATCGACGAGGTAAAGGCCAGCCCGAAACCGATTGTTTTGTTCATCGACGAGGCGCATACGCTGATCGGCGCCGGAGGCCAGGCCGGGCAGAACGATGCCGCCAATCTGCTGAAGCCCGCCCTGGCTCGCGGCGAGCTGCGCACCATCGCCGCGACCACCTGGGCCGAATACAAAAAATATTTCGAAAAGGACGCGGCGCTGACAAGGCGCTTCCAGGTGGTGAAGGTGGAGGAGCCTTCCGAGCCGATGGCCATCGCGATGATCCGCGGCTTGACCGGCACCTTGGAGAAACATCACAAAATCCGGATCCTGGACGAGGCGATTTCCGAAGCGGTACGACTCTCCGCTCGCTTCATCCCCAGCCGACAGTTGCCGGACAAGGCGATCAGCCTGATTGACACGGCCTGCGCGCGGGTGGCGATGAGCCAGGCCGCGATTCCGGCCGCGATCGAGGACAAGCAGCGGCGTATCGAACTGATCGATACCGAAATGTCGATCCTTCAGCGTGAGATGGCGGCCGGCGGCGAGCATGCGGCGCGCCTTGCCGAACTTCAGGAAGAAAAAGGGACACTGCGGGAAGCGCTGGCGATGCTTGAGACGCGCTTCACGGAGGAGAAAAAACTTGCCTCCGAAATCGGCGCCGTCCGCCGGAAGATCGAGGATATTGAGAGTGATGAGGACAAGGCCGAATTGCGGGAGGCGCTCAATCGGCTGCATCAAGAGCTGCGCGAATTGCAGGGCGAAACGCCGCTGATCTTCCCGGTGGTGGACGGGCAGGCGGTGGCTGAGATCGTGGAAAGCTGGACCGGCATTCCCGCCGGCCGCATGCGGTCCGACGAAATCAACACCGTGCTGAATCTGAAGGATGCGATGGAGGAGCGCGTCGTCGGCCAGCCGCATGCGATGGAAGCGGTGGCGCAGGCGATCCGCA
>JAJYAF010000581.1 GCA_021779655.1 Pseudomonadota bacterium | reverse complement strand
CCATGGCCGGCTGGCCGCCCCGATTATTCCAGGATTAATCGAAGCCCGAACGCGAAAAGAGAAAGGATAAGGAAATGGAAAAAAATCCAGTCGAATTCACAGTGAAGGATGGCATCGCGACGGTGTTCATCAACCGGCCGGAGCGCAAGAACGCAATTTCCATCGCGGTTGGCGACGGTTTATCCGAGGCCTGGCAAAAGATCGATCAGGACAACGCGATCCGTGTCGCGGTTCTGACCTCCGCCGATTGCGGGGTTTTTTCCGCCGGGATGGACCTTAAGGAGGCCGCGGAGGTCAGGCAGAAGGAAGGCGTCGATATCCTTACGAAGCTGCGTGATCCGTTTCATAAATCCATGCGCAAATGCCGCAAGCCGATCATCGCCGCGATGACGGGGTCGCTGATGGCCGGCGGCATGATGCTGGCGTTGAACAGCGATTTGCGGGTCGGGCTCAAGGGTACCGAGGTTAGCATAACCGAGGTCAAGAGAGGCCGGGGTTCACCCTGGGCCGCTCCGGGATTGACCATGCTGCCCCAGCCTATTCTCATGGAAATCGTGTTGACGGGAGATTCGTTCCCCATCGAGCGCCTGCATGGCTACGGGTTTACGAATTACCTGGAAGACACGCCCGATGCGGTGCGCGCGCGTGCCTATGATCTGGCACAGCGTATCGTCAGCGCGGCGCCTCTCTCGGTGATTGCCGCCAAAGGCACGGTGCGCGCGACGATGGATCTTGGCTGCGAAAAGGGCATGGAAGAAGGCATGCGGCTGCATGAGGTGGTTTATGCCAGCCAGGACGCCATAGAGGGGCCGAGGGCCTTTGCCGAGAAGCGGGCGCCGGTTTGGCAGGGACGCTGAGACCGCCATGGACGATTTGATGCGGCTGGACAGGGATGGCTCTGTCGGCATTTTGCGCTTTCTACGTCCGGAGAAGCGCAACCCTTACAGCGTCGCCTTCGCCCGAGCGCTGGTGGAATATTTGGGCAAGGCCGGACAGGACGAGACCATCCGTGCCCTGGTCATCACGGGAGGCGACCATTTCAGTAGCGGCGGTGATTTGATAGGCTTTCAAACCGTGATCGCCAATGGCGCGCGCGCGACGTCGGAAATGGTCGAAGAGGTTCATAAGGGCGGGCAGGCGGTCTACCAATTCAAAAAGCCGCTCATCGCCGCCGTCAACGGCGTTGCCTTCGGGGCTGGGTTCAGCCTCGCCCTCTCGGCCGATATCATCGTCGCCGCCGAGACCGCCCGTTTCTGTCAGGTCTTCGCCAGGGTGGGCGGATGCCCGGATACCGGCTCCAGCTGGTTGTTGCAGCAGCGTTGCGGGACGGGTGTGGCCAGAATGCTGGTATATACGGGCCGCGAAATCGACGGGCGCGCCGCCAAAGAGTTGCGCGTGGTCGAGGAATGCGTGCCCGCCAGCGAATTCGAGAGCCGCGCCATCTCCATCGCCCGTGAAATCGCGGTGCATCCCGCTTTTGGCATGCTGAATTCAAAACGTGTCATGCTGGCCGTTACCAACAAATCTTATCTGGAAGCGCTGGATATCGAGCGCGATATCCAAAGCATTCTTCTGTGCGCGCATGATTTTCCCGAGGCGATGAGGGCGTTTCTGGAAAAGCGCCCTCCTCAATTCAACGACCGTTGACCTGAAGCGGGAATGGCACCCGGTTACAGCGAAGCCCGCACGACGTAATTTACAGCAGACTCCACCGGCCGGTATCGGGCCAATGACCGGTTTTCCTTCACCCCCGCCGTACGCCCGCAAACGCGCCTGAGGTCAAAACGGCACTGAGAGCCTTCTGCTTCTCCAAGCCTCTCGCCCTTCCTCAGCCGCGGCGCTGGTCGAAGCTCCGCCCATAGACCATGGAGGCAATGGTGTTCCGCAGGATTTCGGTCGTGCCCCCACCCAGGGAAAAGCCGCGCGCGTCGCGCAACATGCGCTCCAGAGGAAAATCGCGCGTGAACCCGGCATGGCCGTGGATCTGGAGCGCTTCGTTGGTCACGCGTTGCACCATCTCGTTGGCATAAAGCTTGGCGATGGCGGCCTCCTTCGGTTCCGGAAACCCCTCCACCAGATTGGTCGCGGCCCGATAGATCATCAGCCGGGCCGCGTGCAGCTGCACCGCCATATCGGCGATTTTCCACTGAATGCCCTGGAATTCGCAAATCGGCCGGCCAAACTGCTCCCGCTGCTCGGAATAGGCTTTCGCCGCCTCGTAAGCTCCCTGCGCCACGCCCAGACACATGGCGGCGTTACCCACCCGTTCGGGGCCGAAGGAACTCATCAGCCGCTTGAAACTCGCCGTCGAATCCGGATTCCCCGCAAGAATGACATTTTCACGAGGCACCCGGCATTGATCGAAATAAAGTTCAACCTCCGGCATCCCGCGCCCGCCCATCTTGCGTGCCGGATGGCCGACCTCGAAGCCGGGCGTGCCACGCTCCACCACCAGCGCGCCGATGCCTTTTGGCCCTTTGGTTTTGCCCCAGCGGGCGAAAACCAGGATATGCGTG
>JAJYAF010000580.1 GCA_021779655.1 Pseudomonadota bacterium | reverse complement strand
TAAGCCCGTTGCTGCATATCGGCGCTTTGCCGATCATCATGGGCTTCACCATGTTCCTCCAGCAACGGCTCAACCCGGCGCCGGCTGACCCGGTGCAGGCGCGCATGTTCCAGTTCATGCCGCTGATTTTCACCTTCATGCTGGCGCGCTCTCCTTCCGGCCTTGTGCTATACTGGGCCTGGAACAATCTTCTTTCGGTAGGACAACAATGGCTGATCATGCGCCAGGCGGGCAACCCACGGGCGGTAGCGGCGAAAACATAGTTTTCGCGGACGGGAGTTTCAGCCCGGAGCAACTGGAGGCGGGGAGGAAACTCTTCGCCTCGCATTGCGAGTTTTTCTATGCGGCGCAGGCGCTCGACCATCTGCCCGCGCCCAACGGGATTGAGGTCGCTTTCGCGGGACGCTCCAACGTTGGCAAATCCTCGTTGCTGAACGCGCTGACGGGACGCAAGGCGCTGGCGCGCGTGTCGCACCAGCCCGGCCGCACCCGGCAGTTGAATTTTTTCCAGATGGAAGCCGCGCCGATCGTGCTGGTGGACATGCCGGGCTATGGCTATGCCGAGGCGCCCAAAGCCATCAAGCGCGACTGGCAGGGGCTGATGCTCGATTATTTGCGCGGGCGGCCGAATCTGCGCCGGGTGTTTCTGCTGCTGGATGCGCGCATCGAGCTGAAACCCGCCGATGAGGTGGTGATGGAGCTGCTCGACCAGTCGGCGGTGGCCTACCAGCTGGTGTTGACCAAGGCTGATGACGTGAAGCCGGCGGCGCTGCGCCGCAAGCAGGAGGAGATCACCGCGCTGGCGAAGGAGCATCCGGCGGCGCTGCCGTTCGTGATCACCACATCCAGCACCACGGGGTTTGGCATGGATGATTTGCGCGCCAGCATCGCGGGCTTTATTTAGCAGCAGAGTTTTTCCAGGAGCCGAGATGAATACCGAGGAGCTGAAATCCGCCGCCGCCCAGGCGCATATCGTCGCCAGCGCGCTGCCGTTTCTGCGCCGCTATGCGGGCGCCACCATCGTGGTGAAATACGGCGGGCATGCGATGGGCGAGGATATTCTGGCGGGCGAATTCGGCCGCGATATCGCGTTGCTCAAGCAGGTTGGCATCAACCCGGTCATCGTGCATGGCGGCGGGCCGCAGATTAACGCCATGCTGGACCGGCTGGCGATCAAATCCAACTTCATCGACGGGCTGCGCGTGACCGATGCCGCCATGGTCGAGGTGGTGGAGATGGTGCTGGCGGGCAGCGTGAACAAGCAGGTGGCCGGGTTGATCAACCGTGCCGGGGCGCTGGCGGTGGGGATTTCGGGCAAGGATGGCGGGTTGATCCGCGCCCGCAAGATGCATCGCACCAAGAAGGACCCGGATTCGCATATTGAGAGCGTGCTGGATCTTGGCTTTGTCGGTGAGCCCGCGTTCATTGATACGCGCGTGATCCATGCGCTGACCGGCGCCGGGCTGATCCCCGTGATCGCGCCCGTGGGCACCGGCGAGAACGGCGAGACTTATAATATCAACGCCGACACGGCGGCCGGGGCGATCGCCGGCGCGCTGAACGCCAACCGGCTGCTGATGCTCACCGATGTTCCCGGTGTGCTGGACAAGAACAAGAAGCTGATGCCGGATTTATCGCTGGGGCAGGTCCAGGCGCTGATCGCCGATGGCACCATCTCGGGCGGGATGATCCCCAAGGTGGAGACCTGCGTGGAGGCCGTCACGCTCGGGGTTAAAGGGGCGACCATCCTCGATGGCCGTGTGCCGCATGCGCTGCTGCTGGAGCTGTTCACCGATGGCGGTATCGGGACGATAATCCACAAATAGCCGTGGTGCCAGGGGGCAAAACCCCCTGGCCGTGCCGCCGCTTTTACATCCCGCCAGGATAGTTGGGACCGCCAGCCCCCTCGGGGACGACCCAGTTGATGTTCTGGGTGGGGTCTTTGATGTCGCAGGTTTTGCAGTGGACGCAGTTTTGCGCGTTGATCTGCAGTTGCGGGTTGCCTTTGTCCTCACCGGTGATCTCGTACACGCCGGCCGGGCAATAGCGGGTCTCCGGGCTGGCGTATTCATTATAGTTGACGCTGATGGCCTTGCTGGCATCGAGCAGGGTGAGGTGGGCCGGCTGGTTTTCCTCGTGGTTGGTGTTGGAGAGGAAGACGGAGGACAGCCGGTCGAAGGTGAGCTTGCCGTCGGGTTTGGGGTAGTCGATCGGCTGGCAGTCCTTGGCTTTTTTGAGCTGCAGGTGGTCGGCGTGGTTTTTCAGGGTCCAGGGGGCCTTGCCGCGGAAGATGTAGGTGTCGATGGCGGCGTTGATCATGCCGCCATAAAACCCCCATTTGGCGAAACCGGGGCGCACATTGCGCACGCTGTGCAGCTCGGGCCAGACCCAGCTGGCTTCCAGCATGGTGGCGTAGGCGGTGACTTCGTCAGGGCGCTCACCGGCGAGGGCTTCAGCGATGGCTTCGGCGGCGACCATGCCGGATTTCATCGCGGTGTGGCTGCCTTTGATCTTGGGCAC